>NZ_SSBM01000042.1:0-48536 GCF_004795115.1 Streptomyces sp. A0592 | reverse complement strand
GAGACGGTGTCCATCACGCGATGCTCGGCATCGCCCGGATGCATAACCTCGCTCTCGCCGGATAGGCCAACGGGCTTCACCGTGATCAGCCATGCCCGAGATGACCCGAAGATCATTTACGGGACAGTCCTTAGCCCAGCGCCAGGCCGAGCGCTGGGGTGTCGAGTTCATTGCCGTCCAGGGCGACCGCGGCCTGCTCGGCCTCGTCGAGAAGCGCAAGATGTGGCCGGACCCGCCGTCTGTGCACCTCGACGCTGAAGCGGGACAAGATCGCCCCGCTGTTCAAGCAGATCACCGACGCCCTCGGCCTGGACGGACAAACTCTGATCCTCTCCGCCCTCGAGATCCGTGCCGCCGAATCCCCCCGCCGGGCCCGGGAGCTGCCGCTCGCCCTCGACGCGCGCGCGAGCACCGGCCAGCGCACGGTCCTGCCCTGGCCCTGGCCCTGGCCGCCTGACCGCCGGGGACGGTTCCGGAGGAAGGGGTGCGCCCCTCCTGGCCATTCGTGATGAATAGTGAGTGTAGTTGTGTCGCCGGTCGGGAGTGGCGCCCGACCGGCGACCGACAGCACACCGTGCGGCCGCTGGACCGGCCGACCCGAGGGGAGCAGCTCATGACGGAAGCTCAGACCGCCGAGCGCGTCGCCGAACCCATCCGCGTCACCGCCCTCGGTACCGCGGCCGAAGGCCTCGTGCACCTCCTGCCCGACCACGACGACACCACCACCCGCTGCGGCTTCACCGACTGGCACAGTCACATCATCTGCATCGACTGGTTCGAGGAGCGCACCTGCCCGGTCCGCCTCGCCGACCTCGCGCTCGACCTCGGCGCCGAGATCCCCGACGACGTCCTCGTCGAGCTCGACGAGATGGCCGCGCCCTGGCCCGGCCGCTGGCTCCTGCGCCCCCGTGAGGGCGACCGCGAGCGAGTCGTCGGCGTCTGCGCCGGCCCCGGCGGCTGGGACGAGGGGCTCGAAGCCCTCGGGGCCCGCTACGACGCCGTCGGCCTCGACCTCTCCGGCGATGCCTGCGCCACCGCCGAGCGTGCCGGGCACCGCCGCATCGTCAGCGACATCACCCTGCTCGACCCCGAACACCCCGCCCTGCGCTGGACCGTCGGCGTCATCATTTCCCCGCCCTGCCCGGCCTGGTCCACCGCGGGCAAGCGCGCCGGACTCACCGCGCAGTCCCTCCAGGTCCTCGCCGCCATGCTGCGCGCCGCCGGGGAGGCGGCCGGAAACGGCGGGTACCGCGACCGCTCCGGGATGACATGGGCCGAGGTGCGCGCCATGGCGGCCGCCATGCCGGACCCGGAAGCCGGGCTCGTCGCCGAGGTGCTCATCTGGGCCCTCGGTCTCCAGCTCCACGGCGAGACCCTGCGGTGGGTCGCCATGGAGCAGTCCGCGAACCTCCCCGCAGAAGTGCGGGAGGCGGTCAGCTTCGAGCTGGCCCTGGCCGGCTGGTCCCAGCAGCAGTGGGCCGAACTGGACGCGGCCGACTACGGAGTGGCCACCCACCGGCGCCGGGTCTTCTTCATGGCGGTGCGCTACGGCCGCATCCCCGGCTCCGTGCGGTCCGGCCTGCCCTTCGCCGAGCAGACCCTGGCCGCCGCCCTCGGCTGGGCGCCCGGGGAGCGGGTCAACACCCGCGGCACGCGGAGACTGGACGCCAACGGCCGCCCCAAGGGCGGCAACACCTTCTCCGCCGACAAGACCGGCTGGTGCCTCACCGGCAAGGCCAGGACCTGGTACCGCGAGTCGGACGGCCACCGGCTGACCGAGGCCGAGGCCGGACAGCTGGTCGGATTCCTGCCCTCCTACCCCTGGCGCGCCTCGGATCCGACGGCCCGCGAGGACTCGCGTACGAGCGCCTTCCAGCGGATCGGGGACGTGATGTGCCCGCCCGTCGGCGCGGTCGTCCTGGGCGCTCTGACCGGCCGTCCGTGGCGTCAGCCGGTCGAGGACTACCTCGGCCGGGTCTACCGCGGAGCGAAGGCCGCGGCGCCGGTGGAAGTGCCGCAGCAGCGCAGCGCGCGCGTCCCGGCGGACCGGCTGGCGCTGGCCGCGTAGGCCAGCCCGCGCAGGGTGGCGCAGTCCCGGGGCTGCGCCACCGGTGGCGGGACCGCACTGCCGGGCAAGGCCGTCCCGGTCGTCCGGGGCGGCCACGCCGGGGAGCCGCTCAGCTGCGGGAATGCAGCGAGGTGCAGTTTTCATCCGCCGAGGAAGTGATGAATAACTGGTATAGTTGTCTTGTGGTCGGTGGTGGCAGCCGACCAACCCAACCGAACTCACACCAGGAGAGTCATGACCCCATCGTCCTCCCCGAAGAACGGCTCCGTCCTCACCCGCGTCACCTTCGGTGGAACCGAGGCCTACCCCGCCGTCGTCGACCCGGCAAACCGCTGGAACGGCTTCGTCTCCCCCTTCTTCACCCTCGACGCCGTCCGCCTGCTCTCCGCCGAAAGCTCAAGGACGCCGCCAAGTACGGCTACGACTGCGCCGACACCATCCACGTCATCGACGGAGGAACCGACAGCGACGGCGCCCAGCGAGCGGTCGTCCTCCACATCCGCTGGATGTACCTCGAAGACGAGGGCGCGGCTCAGTGCCTGATCCATATCCCTGATTTCGAGGTGTTCGGGGCCGTAGCCTGTAGTGGTGTCCGAGGGTTCCGGGCGGCCCGGAGTGCGGGTGTGTGGGGGCTGTGGTGACCGGTTGAGGCCGGACGCGCGGCCGGACGCCGTGTTCTGTTCGACGGCATGTCGTGCCAGGTCGTGGCGGCGGGATCGTCGGTTGCGGCGCCGGGTGATGGCGGAGTTGAACGGGGCGGGTCGGGTGACGTGTCCCCAGTGCGGGACGCCCTGGGTGGCTGGCGTGGATCGGCGCTCGGACGCTGTCTACTGCTCGCGCCGGTGCGTCATGAGGGCCGGGCGGTCGCGGAACGAATCGTTCGGAGAACAGTCACAGTGACCGCTGCACGAACGCATCTGAATCAGCCTTCCGATCAGCTTCGGGCTTCTTCCGGTCACCTGTTGTGATCTTCGGCAGGTGGGTTCGACTCTCGGTCACAACAGCGGGCCGCGTCTTGTCACGGCCGAGGGGCCGTGCCCCGGCCCGTTCAGGGTGGTGAGAACCATGCCCGAGAAGATCGAGAGTGCCGACAAGGTCGGCAGCGTCAGCGCCCACCGTTACGAGCAGATCGTCGCGGAGCTGCGCAAAATCGTGGAAGCCCAGGCCCGGGGTCAGTTCGCGGTCGGGGACTACGCCTTGGAGATCGAGCCCATGCGAGAGCAGGGCCCGCAGGACAGGGGCGAGGAGTTGTTCACGGTCAAGGACTCGCTGTTCCGCTTGGCCGAGGACATCGGCTTGTCCTATTCGGCAGTGAACGGAGCCCGCTGGGTTGCTTCGCGGTGGCCCAAACAGCACCGGCAGGCCCGCGTATCCTTCACGGTCCACCGAATCCTGGCGGCCATCTCGAACGAGGAGGAGCGGTTCACCGCGATCCTCACCCCACCAGGAGGGAAGGCCCGGTGGACTCCCGACGACGCGTCGCGGAGGGTCGGCCGCCAGGTCGAGAGGCCGATCACGCCTCAGGAGAAGGTCAGCGCGATCCACACCCTCGCGCGGGACGAGGAAGTCGCCGCGGTCATCACGGGTGACCTGCTGCGACGTCCGTCCGTGGTCGCCCAGGTCCGCCAGGAAGACCGGATCAGCGCGGCCCACGCGCTGGTCGAGGACGAACGGATCGCCGCGGCCGTCACCGGCGATCTGCTCAAGCGGCCCACCGTCGTCGCGCAGGTCCGGCAGGAAGACCGGGTCCGGGCCGTCGAGGAACTGACCCGCGACGAGAGTGTCGCCGCGACGGTGACCACAGGCCTGCTGCGCCGGCCGGACGTCGCCTTCCGGGCCATGTCGGACGACACCGCCCGTCACCAGGTCAATCACGCTCAGGTCGAGCGGGGCCGGCAGGCCCGCGAGGACTTCGAGCGGACGAGTCCGGTCGCGCCGGCGGTGAAGCGGATCGACCGCTCGGTGGAGTTCCTGGACCTGATCACCGCCTGCCACGCGTTCGTCGCTGCCTCCGGACGGGTCGTTCCCGGGATGCGGGACCGGCAGCTCAGCGACAACGAGAAGGTGATCATTCACGAGAACGTCGCCCGGGTACGGGCGACGCTCGACTGGATCGAAACGGCCGTCGACACCGGCAAGGTCGACGTCGACGGTGAGCTGGCCCGCCTGCTGCAAGGCGAGTAGTGGGATGCCGCGCGCGTCACAGCGCCGGTCACCGGCGGCCCAGCGGCACGCCGACACCGTCCGCTTCATCCTCTTCGAGGCACGGCCGGCCGGCCTGGCCTTCAACCAGTTGGTCAGGTCAAGTGAGCTCTCCGCCCACCAGGCCCGCTCAGGCCTGGCCTGCCTGCGGGACACCATCGCCGAACACGGCTGGCCGCCCCTGATCTGGACGAGAGCGGACGGCTACAAGTTCTGCTCCGACCCGACCGAGCTTCAGGCCTACGAGGTCGCGGTCATCCGCGAGAAGCTCACCGAGATCCGCCGGTTCATCACCGGCGTCGTCGCCCCGCACGCAGCATTCCAACCCAAGGGCCGGTGGATCCGGCACCTGAACACCCAGCTCAACTCCGTCGAGTCCACACTCGACGTGATCGCCGACTACATCGACGCATGACCCGGTGGGGGCCGACCGCTTCGCGGCCAGCCCCCACCCCCATGAAAGGAGGGGGCGTTGGCCCGGCGCCGCTGCTACCCCTCGGACACCTACGACGGCGAGTGGGCATTGATCGAACCGCTCCTGCCAGTCCCGGCCTGCGAGACCCCTCGCGGCGGGCGGCCGGAAAGGCACCCGCGGCGCGAGATCGTGGACGCGATCCGGTACGTCGTCGACACCGGCTGCAAGTGGCGGGCCCTGCCCAAGGACTATCCACCCTGGCGGACCTGCTACAACTTCATGGCCCGCTGGGCCGCCGCCGGGGTGATCGGGCAGATCCGAAACCAGCTCCGCAAACGCGTCCGCCGGGACATGGGCCGGTCACCCGGAGCAGTCGCCACCATCATCGACTCGCAGTCCGTCAAAGCCGCCGAGACAGTCGGTAAAGACTCGCGCGGCTACGACGCGGCGAAGAAGATCAACGGCAGGAAGCGGCACCTGGTGGTCGACACCAAAGGCCTGCCGCTGTTCGTCATGGTCACCCCCGCCGACATGACCGACCGCGACGCGGCGAAGGAAGTCCTGTTCAGGCTGCGGCTCATGCACCCCGAGATCACGATCGGCTGGGCCGATTCCGCCTACGCCGGATAGCTCGTCGAATGGGCGAAGAAGTACCTGAACCTGACGCTGAAGACCGTCAGCCGGCCAAAGAACGCGGTCGGGTTCGTCGTCCTGCCCCGCCGCTGGGTGGTCGAGCGGTCGCTGGCCTGAGTCATGCACGCGCGCAGACACGCCCGCGACTACGAACGGCTCATCCAACACTCAGAATCGCTGATCACCTGGGCCGCGATCACCCTCATGACCAGGCGAATCACCCGCCGACAGTCCCGCCGGGCCAGCCAGCCGCCCTCCCGCGAACACACACGCGACTGACCGCAGTCACACCCGTGGCACCTTCGCAGCCGTCCAGTAGCTTGGCGTGTCACTGGGCACCGGCAGACTACGCGCATGAGTAACAGCGACAACGCCATCCGCCACAGGCTTGGTCTGGCCTGGGTGCCGTCCATGGGTGGGCCGCTGATCGTCGTTCCCGTGTCCGCGCTGCACCAGTGGGGCGGCTGCACCATGGACGGAATGATCAACGGTGACACCGACCAGCCGGACGACTACGACCGGGCCTGCGCGGTCGAGGAGTACGCCGAAGTGATCAGCCTGGGCGACACCCGCACTGCGTCCGCGCTGGTGCTCGGCGACGAGCCCGCCACCACCTGCTACCTGCCCGAGCAGAGGATCTTCCTTCGGTGGCTCGCCGCCGACTCCGACGCGGAGTTGCTCGCCGCCGCCGAGGCCGTCCTGAGCGACCCGGCGACGCCGTGGGAGAAGTGCGGAGTCTGGGACACTGATGGCCCAGCCGTTCTCATGGACTCGGCCGAGGCCGGCGAGGATCTCGGCGTGCCCTACCCCGACGGCAGAGGACAACCGGCCGAAGCCCCAGTTCCGGTGCCCGCAGGGCGATGGGAAGTCCGTGCGTTCCACAAGACCGGTGATTTCCCCTGGGTTGGCGTAGTCCAACTCCTCCCGGCCGATGCTCAGCCGACAACTACTCCTTGACTCCCACCGTCAGAACACGAGGAGTCGAACATCGCGCTGCCAGCACCCGCCCCTGACCGAGACTGCGGCTCGTTCTCCTCGAAGGTCCGTTGATCCCCTGGCCTGACGCTATCTAGACCCGGACCACGTCGGCGGAGGACCACCACAGGGGATATGGATCAGGTACTAAGTGTCCTGAGTATCGGTACTCAGGACACCGCCGCCTCGGCACGGCAGACTGATGGGATCTCAACCTGGTTTAGGAGTGCCCCATGGCAGATGCCTGGTTATCCAGGTCCTGCAAGAAGGTTCTGGCCGGTGTGTGCGTCCTGCTGTTCTACGGCATCAGTGCCTGCAAGGGCGGCTCGACCGATGCCGGCCTGCGCAAGCTGGCGACGTCGGAGAGCACTGCCACAGCGCGGGATGCAGCAGAACAGGAGCTGCGCGCCAAGGCGGCTGCCGTTCAGGCGCACTATCCCTGGCTGACGCCCGTGCACCTTCAGCTGGTGGACGACTGTATTAGAGGGGCACCATCGAACCCGATCGACCCCGACCCACCGACCCGGATGAAGCTGGTCTGTGTCATGCGCCTGCACCTCTACTTTGCCCCTGGCCTGCCTGTACCGACTGTTGTTGAACGGGTCACCGCTGCGGGGGGACCCACCACGTGGACCCCGGCATCGGTACGCGACGCTCTGGCGTTCTACGAGACGGCCGGATACGAGAATCCTCGCTCCTATCAGCCCCGGATGGCCAGCGCCACGGGGGAGTCCCTCTCGTGGGACGCGCCAAAGCCAGGTGCCCCGCTCGAGGAGCAATGCAGCGGTCCTCGCCCCGTCTACCGGCGATGCCTCTCAGAGCCGTCCCGGCAGCCTCTGACGGCCTTGCGGGAAGAACACGGACCACTCTTCGTCTGGACACTCACAAGTTCATACCTGAGCGTCGAGGCCGGCAGGTGACGTTGGATACACCCGAAGGCCGACGCGCTGGCGGGGCGACGCACCAGAAGTGCGGCGCCCCCGCCGTCAGTTCACAGGGTCCAGCCTGCCATGGTGGCTTGGAGCCGGTCGGCGTAGAGCCGTGCACCAGCAATCTTCGGGTGGAACGACTGTGCCGAGAGTCCGTAGGAGCTGAGACCGGGCCAGTCCTTGATCGGATTGTCGCTCTCGGTCAAGGTTCCGACGAGCCCGTGGATCGCCTCAGGACTTCCACAGATCCCTTTGTCCCTGAGCGTTTCTCCGCCGCTTCGACCTCGAGCACACCTTCCGCTTCGCGAAACAGACACTCGGCTGGACCACACCGAAACTCCGCACGCCCGAGGCGGCGGACCGCTGGACCTGGATCTTGATCGTCGCTCACACCCAGCTCCGCCTTGCCCGTCCTCTCGCCGCGGACCTCCGCCGGCCCTGGGAGCAACCCACCGCCTCCGACCGGCTCACCCCCGCCCGGGTCCGCCGGGGGTTCAGGAACATCCGCGCCCACCTCGCCTGCCCGGCCCGTGTTCCCAAACCCCGAGGCGTCGGCCCCGGACGGCCACCCGGCGCCAAGAACAAACACCGGGCACCCCGCTACGACGTCGGCAAGACCGTCAAACGCCCCGAGACCCTCAAGGCCATCGGCAAACCCGGAAGATCTTGGTAGATAGAGAACAAGCTAAAGGGTGTTGCAGAAGGTCGGGCCTGGCGGGTCGAAGTGGCGTCTGGCCTGTTGTTTCACCGTGTCATGGCGAGGTTGTGCATGGTGGCGACGGCTTGGATGGCGTGGTGGAGGCCGTCTCCCTTTTGGCGGCAGTCGCGGAGGATCTTCCAGTTCTTCATCCGGGACAACCGGCTCCTCGGCTGCCTCCACCACTGCCTGGCCACCGGCACGCTCTACAGCGAAAACATCGCCTTCCCGGCCCCACGCAAGCTCGAACTAGCCATCGCGGCCTAACTGTTCTCCGCCACTGAACCTGACCACCTCGCTACTCTGCTCTCGATGCAGTGTCGGCCGCCCTCCTGCTCAGCCAGGTCATGCGTCTCCAGCATCCAGGCGCTCAGATGACTCGAGCAGGTACTCGGGAAGCTTGGAGTTGGCCGCCAGTACCTCGATACCGATGAGGCGCCCTTGCTCGTCGAAGTCAAGGTTGATCATGCCGTCGACCCCCGCTGGATCACAGGGATACATGCGCGAGGACTTCGTGCGCACCTGCGGATCTGTGAGGTACACGTACGCTGCGTTCGCGGTCTTGTCATAGGTGACCCGGACGTCTGCCATGGCGGGCACACTCCATTGATGTGGTTGGCGGCGGCAAAAGACGATCTTCGGCTGCGGAAATCCTGCCAGAGCCAGTCACGGGTGTTCGCCGAGACAGAAGACATTGACTTCCTAACTCCATCGGATGTCTTTTTCGTGGCTCCGCAATGGGGCCTCCGGCCTTCGGGTCCGGCATGACTTCCCCCCTTGTTGTTCATGATCTGGGGGGTGGTGTCACCGGATCCGGAGGCATCGACGGACCGCTGATGAGGGGCTTGAGCACCGGCTTCACCCGAGCCGGAAGAGCTCTCCGTAACGTGGATGTGGCAGCTCGGTGCCCAGGCAAGGCCGGACGAGAACGTGATGGAGGGGCCTGTACGTGATCGACACCGGCGACATCGACGTCTTCCTCGCCCTGGACGTCGGCAAGGGCGAACACCACGCCACCGCCGTCACCCCGGCCGGGAAGAAGGCATTCGACAAGCGCCTGCCCCACACCGAACCCAAGCTCCGCGAACTGTTCGCGAAACTCCAGGCCAAGCACGGAACGGTGCTGGTCGTGGTCGATCAGCCGGCCTCGATCGGGGCTCTGCCGCTGGCGGTCGCGAGGGACATGGGCTGCCCGGTCGCCTATCTGCCGGGTTTGACGATGCGCCGGATCGCCGATCTCTACCCGGGTGAGGCCAAGACGGACGCGACGGTCCAGCCCGGCCGCTGGGCGCACAACCAGACCACGAAGCCGAAGAGCAACCGCCGAGCCGGAAGACCGGTCCTCAAGGGAACCCGGGCCCCGACACTGCCGTAGACGCCCACGCCCGCCCCGTCGGCTCGCATCCGCTCACTGCTTGGCTGCCTCCTCGGTCCAGACTCCGGTGGGGTGCTCGTCGACCGGAAGCCACAGACTGGGCTGCGCGCGGCAGCCGGGGCTGGCCTGCTCGTCCGACGGCCAGCGGTGATTCCGGTCGGGCCAGACGAGCTGGACGAAGGGGACCGGGGCCTGGCGGTAGAAGCCGACGGCCGTGCCCAGCAGAGGGCGATGCCAGCTGACGTCGACGGGTTGGACCTGGACGTCGTACCCCTCGATGACACCTGAGAGCAGTGCGCCGGGCTCCGTCGCCGCCCCGCCACGCAGCTCGGCGGCCGCGTCGTTGACCCAGTGCATCAGCCCCTCAAGCTCCAAACCGAACATGACGATCTCCGGGATCCGACAGGAATGCCACAGGCCGACGGTGAATGACCAGCCCGGAATGTCTTCGCCACCGACACCCACCACCTGCCAGCCATGCTTGCGGACGTCCGCCATCACCCGGGACCAGCGCTTCCGCCGCTGTCGGCGCGCCCGAAGGGTCGCCGAGGTCGCGGGATCGCACAGCACACAAGGGCACGATGAGGACACGGTCTGGTCAGTCACCTACGCATCCAAGCAGTCAGGATCAACACCCGCTGGTCGGGGTGCCTCGTGGGCCACCGTGCGAAGGCAACTGCATTGGCCTTCGCCGGTCCCCAGACCCCCGCTCCGGTCGGTATCGACCGGCGCGGGCAGGTCTCGCCGTGGTGCACCGCCGTTCGCGCCGGACGACACCGCCCACCCGTCCCCGTGGCCCGGGCCGCCCGGCGGCTTGCCCTACAGCTTGCTCCCCGAGGCTGCCGACTCCTGCCGGCGATTCCTGCCGCGACCAAGGCCTCCTGGCTACTTCGGGCTGGGACACGAGCAGGAGGCCTGGCCCGCGTCGACGAGGGATCGCCGCGGTCCGCGCGACCGACGCCGAGCAGGCCCGGCGCCGACCGATGCCGGAGCCGCCGCAGTGGTGGATCGAGTACGGCATCCCGGCGTCCGCCGCACCCCGGAGCGGGTGCACACCGGCGACTGCCCAATGGGCAGCCGAGGCCGGCCCGTGACCGCGCAGAACGTCCGGGAGCTCCTGCTGACGGCCTCCGGCGTCATGGCGTGCCCGCTGTGCCGGCCCGACAGCGAACTGGGCCTCCTCGACACCTGACGCCGGCTCGCCGCGCCCGTGTGCCTGCCCGCGCGCGGCAGCTACCCGGGGCGCCGCTGCTTGGGGACCGCCGCCGGCCGCAGGAAGGTGTGCATTTTTCGGGCGCCTGCCGCCGGTGCTGCAGGCCGAAGCGTCCTTCGCCCCGGGCCGACGGCGGCCCGCGCAAGGGCGTGAGCATGTGCGGATTGCGAACTTGCGTGCGAAGAATTCCGCAGAACGGTTGTTACTTGCTCAACTGGTCCGGCCGGGTGAGATGGGCGAGGTGTGCGCCCGGTGGTGCGCCGGAGCGCGCCAACCGGAAGTGCGGCCTCCGGTGCGGATGGATGTAACGGTCAGTGAATGTCAGGGCCACGCTCGGGTGAAATGCGTGCCTCGTGCAGGCGACTGTGACGGATATGTCCGTGTCCGGTAACCGGCGTCGGCGGGAGATGCGCCCGGGGTCGTGCCGGGTCGAGAGTGTGGCCCTCGGCTCAACCGGGCCGACACGACAAGCGCCTTCACCACCGTGTTTCGGCTGGTGGGGGACTGTTCTTGAGGGGCGCCACCTATGTCTTCCGCTTCTTCCTCCGTACGCCGTATCGCGGCCACCGTCCTGGCCGCCGGGGCGATCGTCTCGGCCGCCGCACTGCCGGCCGCCGCCCATGACGGCGACCGCCACCACCAGCAGCGGCCGCGGGTGGAGATCAGCCGGGTCCAGGCCGACAGCCCCGGACGCGAGGACCGCTCCAACCGCTCCCTCAACGCCGAGTGGGTGGAGATCCGCAACACCACCCGCAACCCGATCAACCTCCGCGGCTGGACCCTGCGCGACAACGACGGCAACCGCTACCGCTTCGACAACGTCCGCATCGGTGGCCGTGACACCATCCGGATCCACACCGGAAACGGCCGCGACACCCGCACCGATCTCTTCCAGGACCGCCGCGACTACGTCTGGGACAACCGCTCCGACACCGCCACCCTGCGCGATGACCGCGGCCGCACGGTCGACACCGAAACCTGGGGCCGCCGCCGCTAACCCCCGCGCGCAGGCGGCACCCATGCCGAGAGCCTGCGCGAGGACCCACCCGTAGCCGGACCAGACGGTCACCGCCGCTGACCGGCCGCGAGCACGGGCCGTCGCCCCACCAGGCGGCGGCCCGCACTGCTGCCCGCGATGGGCTGTCCCTGTCCTCCGCCAGGATCGGACGGAGGGGGCTCCGCCGTCGGGTGGCCGGCAACCATCCAGCTGTACTTAGTCGTCCTCCGGGGTATGCCGCAGCCGACTCCCGTTCCCCGCCAGACTCCGCCTGCTTGGTCGCACTGTGCTCACGGCAGCAGCTCGCAGGACCCTGTCGGATGCCGCGGCATCCATGTGCCCGGCCACACCGCATGTCTTACCCACCTGATCGACGCCGACCGCAACGCGTACCTGGCCGGCCTCACCCCCGGCAGCAGCGTCGACCACAGGGGCACCGCCTTCACCCCACTTCTTCTCTCCGAGCTCCTCAACGCGGTTCACGACCCCGCGACGGGACGCCCTCGCTTCGGCACCGTCAGCTTCAACGAGGCGACCTTCGACGGCGATGTTGAGTTCGAGTCTGCGACCTTCGCGGGCGACGCCGACTTCGGTGGGGCCACCTTCACCGGCGGCGCCGCGTTCAAGGCGGTGACCCTCGAGCGTGGCGCCAGGTTGCGGGGGGCGACCTTCATGGACGACGCCGGTTTCGGGGCGGTGACCTTCGAGGGCCATGCCGACTTGCGGCGGGTGACCTTCATGGGTGACGCCGATTTCGAGGCGGCGACCTTCGGCAGTGCCGAATTCAAGTGGGCGGTTTTCAAGGGCTTCGCCGGGTTTAGGAAGGCGACCTTCAAGGGCCAGGCCCGGTTCAGGCTGGTGACGTTCGAGCGCCGCGTCAAGTTCTCCGCGGCGACCATCGGGAGCGGCACGTTCGAGTCGACCATCTTCAAGGATCACGCCGCATTCAGCGCGGCGACTTTCGAGCGCGGCATTGATTTCAAGCATGCGACCTTCGAGGGCGACGCCGATTTCGAGTCGGCGACCTTCGAACGGGCGGTCAATCTGGGGCCGTTAGTGTGTGCCGGGCGGATCCTCCTGTCCGGGGCGACATTCGGTAGGCCGGTCACCCTCCTATTTGCCGCACGCCACCTGGAGTGCCGACGCACCCGCTGGCTGTCCACGGCCGAGATACGTCTGCGCTACACCACGGTGGACTTCGCCCATGCCGTTTTCGAGTACCCCCTCACCATCGCAGCGGAGACAGACCCCTTCCCGCTGCTGTCCAACCTGCATTCGATGCCAGAGACCCTCTTCGCCACCGAACCCAACGCCACGGTGAGGATGGCCTCGCTGCGCGGAGTGGACGCGGCCCACCTCGTCCTGTCCGACCTCGACCTGTCGGAGTGTCTGTTCACCGGAACCGTGCACCTGGACCAAGTGCGCCTGGAGGGCGCCTGCTCCTTCGCCGCAGTGCCGCCCGGCAGACACTGGCGGGTCTGGCGCCCGGTGCAGTTCACCGAGCGCCGCACACTCGCCGAAGAGCACCACTGGCGCGCCCGACGGTCCTCCGCGGTCCCGGGCTGGAACCAGGCCGCCCCCGGGGCCGGGCGGGTCGGGCCGCTGCAGCTGGCGCCGGTGTACCGGGCGCTGCGCAAGGCGTTCGAGGACGGCAAGCACGAGCCGGGTGCCGCCGACTTCTACTACGGGGAGATGGAGATGCGCCGCCATGCCGACGACATCCCCCGCAGCGAGCGAAGGCTGCTGACTGCCTACTGGGCGCTGTCCGGCTACGGCCTGCGGGCCTCCCGGGCCCTGGGCTGGCTGGCGGTCTGCATGCTGGCCACCGTCGTGCTGATGACGGGCTTCGGGCTGCCCGAGGACGACCCGAAGCAGCGGGCCACCGGCATCGTGCCGGCCGGGGGAGGCACGGTGGCCTTCGTGATCGACAAAGCCGATCCCCGAAAACCCACCGGGAACCGGTTCACCACAAAGCGCTTCGAGAAGGCAATGAAGGTCACGCTCAACTCGGTGGTGTTCCGCTCTTCCGGCCAGGACCTGACCACCGCCGGCACCTACATCGAGATGACCTCCCGCCTCACCGAACCCATCCTCCTGGGCCTCGCGATCCTCGCCGTCCGCAACCGCGTCAAACGCTGAAACGACGGCCCCAGCGCATGGCAGACCTCCACCGCGGCCAGGCGGCGACGTCCCCGATGGTCGGGTCGACCTCGTCACCGCGGCGACGCAGCTGCCGCACGGCCAGGTTCTCGACGGCGAAGTCGGGGCGTGGTCGGGAGACCGTCTTTCCGCCGAGGCGCTGCAACGCCGCGCCTTGTCCGGTGGTCGGACCGTCCAGCAGCGGCTGCGTGTCCACTCGTTTGAGTTGAAGTCCTGCGATCCTGTTCGGCTCCTCTTGCTCGGCGCTTAGCGTCGTGCCGGTATCGACCAGGACAGAGGCGCCCGAGGGCAAGGCCGCTGTCAGTGCATCTGAGTGGATGGACCGGACTGCGATGGCACTGGACATGACAGCCGCATCGGAACTGGCGGTGCTGCGGGCTCTGGAGCGAGCGGGAAAGCGCAAAGTTCCACGCTCCGAGCGAGGCAGGTTGAACGTCGTCCCGCCGTGGGAGATCTACACCCACCGACCGCCGGTGGATCCGAGCGATCTCGACAAGGCGCTTGCCAATGCGTGGGGCCTTCCTGCGGCAGTGGGGTTCTCGGAAGAGCTGATCTCTGCTCTGGACGCCTACGCCCGAACTCTCCTCGCCTCCGGCCACGCGTTCAACCGAGATGATCTGCAGCGGGTCCTGGCACGCCTCTGACCGTGTGCGCCGGATGGGTCGGACATGAGCCGTTGGAGTTCGAGATCTCCGTCGTGGTCAGCGAATCCTCCCGAACACCGGCACAGTGCCGACTCGCACCAAGCGCCTTCCGAAACGTGCGTCTCGGGAGGCCGCTGGTGCTGGTGCTCGTCTTCACACCGGTGAGTTCCCGAGTCCAGAAGCCCGTGGGCGCGGTCGACCAAAAGCTCCGCATGATTGAGGGTGTAGGGGAGCGCTGCCACCTCCGGATCGACCCTGATGATCGCGAGAGCGGACCCGGCAGCACATCACGGGTCACTTCGGCTTGCACACGCGCCGGCGCCATGCTCGTACAATGGCCGCGGAAGCGCCGATCACGGCGGCCGCGACAAGGTTTGCGGGCAGCTCCGCCACAAGTCCGTGGACAGCGGTAACCAGCAGTTCGTTCATGAGGGTCCTCCCCTTCTTGGGCACCCGGTGGGTGCTTCGGGACGACCCTTCCCCCGACCTTGGGGCTACGATTCGGCGCTGGGTGGTCACTGCGAACACCCGGACATCGGCCACTCAAACCCGGACACCAGTCCAGTGGTTCTGTACAGTCCTGGATGGTTCTGGACGATGGATTGGAAGTGCCGATGGGACGGCCCGGCATTCTGAAGAAGCCTCAGATCGACGCGGGGCCGTTGAAGGTCCTCATCGAAAGCCTTCATGACCTGCATCTGCAGGTGGGGCGCCCCAGCCTCTCCAAAATCTCCACCAAGTCGGGGAAGAAGACGGATGACGGCTACCTGGGCACGAGCACGATCAGCTACGTGATGTCGGAGCCGCGGCTGCCGGACTCCCACACGATGCAACGGCTCGTCGCGGTGCTGGTGGAGTTCGCGCCCGCCGGTTCGATGAACCTGGACGAGACCACCGTGCGTTTCATCGAGCGGTGGAAGGCGGCTGCGAAAGCGGAAGCCGATCCGCCGCCGAGCCCCCGCGTCCAAGACCTGTTGAAGACGGGCCATGCCTACCTACGGCTTGCCGAGCAGTACCAGAGGGCGGAGCGCATGGCCGGCCGGGTGCTCTCAGAGCGCACCGTCGCCAACGAGTGGGCGTACGTCGCCGAACTCAGTGCTCCACTCCTTGGCGATGAGCACCCGGTCACGGTCGGCGCCCGCGAGCGCGCGAGTGCCAACACTGGCTGATCCGTGGCTGACGCGGGGATCAGTGCCCAGCGCGTCGCCTGTAAGCAAGTGGGTCGCCCCGCGCTGCTCTCGGCGACCCTGGACGCTTACCATTCCCCTGCCCAGTCGACACCGAGTTCGGCGAGTGCGGCGCGCTGGGTCTGGTAGAGCCGGTCGCGGCGCGCTCCTGATTGACCCGCCGCACCCCGACGCGGCGAATTTTTTCATCGGGCATCTCCTACACACCGGCGCGCCCCGGCAGGGCGCCCTCCCGTGCGAGCCCCCGGCCAGCCGGCGCCCGCGAGCCAGCGATGCCCCGCGCCCTGGCAGCTGTAGGACCTCGGGGCCGGGGGAGATGACTGCCGGAGCTCCAGAAGGGCGGGTATCCGGGCATTGGGCGCGGAGGCTTGGTGGGCGTTGTCCGGCAGGTATCGGATCGAAGCCCGGGTCCTGCTGTCTGGCGCACTGCTCGCTTCGATCCCCGCCGCACGGTGCAGTGGGAGGTGGAAGTACTGGCGCCGGACGAACTCCAGCGCATGGTCCTCTCCGCCGTCGACCCGCACATCGACCGCGACGTCCTTGCCCGGCAGATCGCCCGGGAGGAACAGCAACGCCGCACCCTGGGCGAGTTGATGGCTAGATGGCGCGACGGCAGGACATAGGTTCCCGCGGCGCGCCCGCATCGGTGGTTCTGTGTAGGGCATTCCCCTTGCGGGCGCTGAGCCTGGCCGGTTGTCGGTAGCCCACGGCATCATCTGCAGCTGGCCTCCACATCAGCAGTTCCGCCGACCTATCTGGATCGTCTGCGGTCGGACCTGGAAGTGACCGAAGCGGACTTCCTGCAGATCCTGGCGGATTCAGAGATCCGGAACATCGACCCCAACCGCGGCGGCGGCTCCGTGATGTTCATTGCTTTCACTCCTGGGGGTGTCGCTCTGCGTGAGTTGCAGTCCGAAGCCGAGTGATTTCCGAGTGGCAGGGGGAGTCGTGCCGTACCCCTGGCTCTCGTCGCGGAGCAGTACCGTCAGCAGCTGGCTGTTGACTGTCTCGTTGTCGACGGATACCCCCGTGTGCTGGGAGACGGACCGCAGCACGGTTTCCCAGCCCGGGTGTTCCTGGCCTGATGAGATCCGGCTTTGCTCGAGTGCGTCCCACCATGGGTGAGGTGTGGCCGGACGGGTGCCGATCATGCCGGGCTCGAATCGCTCTGCTTGGTGACCGTCGCGCCAGACCTGGAAGATGTTTCGGCCGCGGGCGTCCTTGAGAAGGCTGAAGCTCTCCGTGTTGTGGGAGAGGCGGGCCAGTACGTCGCGTGTGGAACCGACCCAGCCCCATTCCTCGAGGCAGAACGCCCAGCCGTTTCCCGTGCCGACGCGGAGTACGGTCCCCGGGATCGTCTCGTCGCTGATGCGTTGACCAAGCTCTTCCGTCTCCTGCCGCGTCAGGGGCTGTACTTGGTCGGGCTGATGAGCCCCATACCGGGTGAGGAGCTCGGTCGGCGTAATGCCCCGTGTGACGGTCAGGCACCACATGATCTCGTGGTCGGCCCAGGTAGTCGAGGGGCCGGGGTCGGTGTCGTTGCTGTGCACCTTGTCCTCCAATCGGGGCGTTGGGCCCGGGCTACAGCCCGGGCCCTATGCGCGGATGCCGTTGCTATCAGGGGGTGAACACCAGGTCGAACTTCTCGGTGTCCAGGATCCGGTTGTTCTTCCAGAAGCTACCGAGCTTGCCTCCAGCCGACCTGTTCGCCTCCGCGGACATGTTCGCTCGCACGCAGGGCTCGTGCCCAGTGAGCGGCTTGTTAGCGCGTGCCTGGGTGATCACCCACGTCCCGTTTTGGAGTACGGGGATGACGTCCGCGCATTGCGCTCCCTCGCTTCCTCCCTCCAGCGTGCCGGCGAAGGGGAACTCGTCGCACTCATCGTCCGGGTTGATGTCAGGGCGCCGAACGAACGGATCGAGCGTGGTTTCGCAGGTCTTCGCCCGATTGGCCCCGGCCAATCCCTCGCCCCGCGAGAGCGGTGCATTGCCGCGGAGTGCTTGACCGTACTGGTAGACGGCTGAGGCGGCGCCGTGCTTGGAGTCTGAGAGTGAGTACTCCAGGGTTTCCCGTACGGGTGCCCGTGTCCGGTTCCGGCAACGCGCTCGGCTTCCTCGTCACAGCCACCGGTGGCGCGGTGACCGGCTCCGGCACGGTGCACTACAGCGACGGCAGCACCTCGGCGTACACACTCGACGGCGTCGGGGACTGGGAGGTATGCGCTGAAGGCCCTGGCAGACCTCAGGTACCGGATCGCCGGTGTGGGTGCGAACGCGGCCATGGCGGTGCAGGTCGGCCGGATCCCGATGGAGACGGTCGCGACCGCGCTCGGCACGAGCGAGGCCGCCGCCCGCAGGTACGTGAACAGGTACCGCCACCCCTAAGACGGTCTGCGAGGGACAGGTTCTGCGTATCCCGGCCTCGCGCCGGTCGGCCGGTGCCCGGCTTTTCGGCGAAGGCCTGGCGCCGGCGTATGTAAGGGCAGGGTCGGCCGCTTGCGACAGCGTGCTCGATGCCGGGCAGCATGCCGTCTCGGGGGCAGGTGAGGTGTCCTCGGTGCTGGCCGGGTTGCATCGCTCGTCGTCACTCGCCGACTGCCTCGATCTGCTCCCAGTCCGTAGGGGTACCCGGGCCCGCGTAGCGCTCGACGTACTGGAACAGCGTTCCGTCCGAGGGACCCTCGGGCAGTGCGGCCCCGAGCCATACGGCGTCACATTCGTGGCAGACCCATAGGCGCCGCCCATCTTTGACCAGCCGGAATGCCGATGTGTCGCCTACGTTGCACCGCGTGCACAGTGCCACCCATTGCCCCCTTCAGACGGCTTACGTTGTTCCGCAACCATCGCAGGCCAAGAATTCTGGACTCGGGCCGGGTCCCGCCCGGCCCCGCCCGCCGTGGAGCGGAGCGCACGGCGGCCGGACTGTTTCTGTTGTTCGCGGCCAGCAGCGGACGGCGGTGGCGGGCAAAAGGATTCTTCTTGGTGGTGTCGGCCGCGGGGAAGGGCTCTCGGCGCGTTACTGCTGGCTGGCTCCCGTGGTGTAGCGCGGGTCAGGTAGAGGGGAGCCATCCGGCAGTGAAGTCGGCGCTGTGCCGGGCGTGGTTGGCGCGTTGCTCGATGAGCTTGCGAAAGCCTGCCACGGCGTACCACTCCCCGGTGGCATTGCGGGCTCCGGGGACTCCGGCAATGTCGGCCATGCACTGCTGGGGCTGCGGCTGCCACCCAGTGACCAGGACGCGCAGTCCCCGCCGCTCCGCCCGCCGGTGGGCGTCCAGGTGGTTCAGCAGGCCGTCGCGGTCCATAACCGGGACGCCATGCAGGTCCACCAGCAGGTCCCGCACCCCAACCGGGACACCGTCCACCGCCGCGCGGAGGGATTCACCCGCGTACTCGCCGAGTTCGCCGGTGGCGCCGAGCAGGACGGTGCCGCCGCGGTGCTGGACGTCGACAGTGATCAATGCGGACTCCTCGCTCCCAGTCCCACAGGCTTGTGTGCCTGCGGGAGCGCTGCGGGAGTGGGCGGCCGGGACGGCCATCACCGACGTCAAGGCGGAGTTGTCCGGCGTCCTCGACCTCGACGGGCTGGAGGAGCTGCAGATGGCTCTCCGCCACGCTTACCGGCTGCCGGAGCCTGCGGGCGAGTCCTTCAAGGAGGCACGCTTCGCCGTGGGGCTGCCCCTGCACCGGGTCTCCTACTGACGCCGGCAGGTGCGCGCGGAGCACGCTGGCGCAGCCGGTGGGCTCGGCGCCGCGGCCCGGGGTGCGCAACCGGTTGCGTGTCCGGTCGCTGAAGGGCTGGGACGCACACCGCTCCGGGGGTTCCATCCGGTCCCCCGGATCTGCCCGGGGCGGACCCACGTCCTGGCACCTGATGTTCCGTGCTGTGGGCGGCCCGCGGGTGGCGGATGTAGCCGTGTGGTGGCAGCGTCAGGTGTCAGGACCAGCTCGCCATGCCCCTCCGGCTGACCCGACGGAAAGCCCCCCATCCGGGCCAGGTCTCACACAGTGTCGCGTTCGAGGACTGCGGCCGTCCGGCCCGCGCCGCCCCGATTGGCCGGGCGAGAGCACTCTGTCCGGGTGGGGTTCACTCCTCGTCCCGCGCGCCGACACCCGGCCCCGCACGGTCAGGGGATGCAATGGCGACCGCTGTGGAGCGGCCATCGGACGGGCTGCTCCCGGCCCCCGTGGCGCTGTCGACCGCGGGCAGGCCCGGCAGCCGTCACACGTCGCCGGCACCGCCCCCGGTCGGCAGCACCTGGCCACCTCATTCGCACGCCGACGGGGCGGGCCAGCGACGCTCTCGCTGTCAGTGGTGCGGGCACCAGGGGTCGTCGCAATCCGCAGGGTCGGGCAGTTCGGGGTGGAGCATCTTTCGGACGCAGCGCCGCAGTCCCGTCTCACGGGATCCGCCGGCGGCGGCCATCCAGGGTAGGGCTTCCATGGCGTGGGCGCGCTCTTCGGTGGCGAGGTCGTCGACGGTGGCGCGCAGGTCGTCGGGGGCGGGTTCGCCGGTGAGGCAGAGCCAGCCGATCGCGGCGGCGAGGCGGACCTCGGGCGCCGGTGTCCGGTCCTCCCACCGCTCTCGTATCCGCGCGGTGGTCGGCGGGTGGGGATGGGTGCGGGCGGCTTCGGCGGTGGTGAGGACCAGGGCAGCTCGGACGACCGGGTCCGGCTCGGCGGCGAGCCGGGTACGGAAGGACGCACGGACCGCATGCTCGGAGTCGGTGGCGGTGGCCAGTGCGTAGGCGGCGTCGATACGGATTGCGGGGTCGGGGTCGTCGTCGAGAAGGGGTTGCAGGAGGGCGGTGTCGGCGGTGATTGCGGCCCGGGCGGCGGCGACCGACCAGCCCGCCGGGCAGCCGGTTACCTCCACGCCGTACTCGTCGTAGTCGTCGTACCGGGTGCTGGCGCGGTGGAGCAGCAGTTCCTCGCGGGAGGCGATACCGAAGTGGCGGGCGCGGGCCGGGCAGGAGACCTCGGCGAGCGCGGCGGCGCGGTGGGGGTGGCGGTGTCGGCGGCGATCCGGATCAGGAACGGCACAGCGAGTACGGCGGCGGCCCGCATGCCGTCGGCGCACATGCCGCCCACCACGCCCGCTCCTCTGCACGAGGTGGCCGCCATCGCGGCCGCGCTGCAGGAAGGCCGGTGGGCTCCCGCCCACCACGCGGTCGCCGACCTGCGCGACCCGCTCTCCCGACTCGACGACTTCCTGCCCCACGACCACGCGACAGTCCACGACCGGGATCAGGACCTGCAGGCTTTCCTCACGCCCGAGCGTCTTGCCGCCCTGCTCGCGGCGGCCGGCCACCCCCTCGCCCTGGTGCGTACCCTCCTCGAGCACGGCAGTGTCGACGCTCTCCGCGTTCAAGCGCAGGACCAAGTCCGCGCGGACCTGCGGGAGTTCGCCCGGACCGTGGGCGGACGCGATGACCTCCCGCACCGGCGCCCGCCCCGAGGACGTCGAGCGATGCTGGCAGGCCTTCCTGCGACGGTTCGATGTGGAGCACACCTTCCGCCTGCTCAAGCAGACGCTCGGCTGGACTCGCCCCAAGCTCCGGAACTCCGAAGCGGCCGACCGCTGGACCTGGATCGTCCTGGCCGTACACGCCCAGCTCCGGCTCGCCCGCCCGCTCGCACGGGATCTCCGCCGGCCCTGGGAACGGGCGGCGGAACCGAACAGACTCACACCTGCCAGCGTCCGGCGCGGGTTCAGGAACCTGCACACGAAGACGGGCACGCCAGCCCGTGCACCGAAACCACTCGGCCCGGCCCCGGCCGACCACTCGGATCGAAGAACAGGCAGCCCGCCACCCGCTACGACGTCGGACGAGTCCTCGCCACCGGCGAGTCCTACACCCGACCCGCACACCACAACGTCGGCACCAAACCCCGCAGGACAGGCTGACAAGCGACATCGAGCATCAGCACACTGAGCACATGCGATACGAGGAGAAGGCAAAGCTCGCCGTCGCGAGAGCCCTGGTCCCGGTGGCCATCCTCGTCGCCTCGCCAGTGCTGCTGATAGCCGGAGCGCCGGTCCGTTGCCGATACCTCCGCTATGTCTACCGGGATGAGGCCCCACCGATCCTGGACAAGCAGCAGGGCCGAATCAGTGTCCACTGGTTCGTGGTCACCAGCGCTCTTCTCGGATGCCTCTGCTGGCCCACAGAGTCGCTCGCCCGACTCATCTCGCGCCGAGGTTAAACGGCAAGCTAACTCGGCCTCGGCATGCCGGGGGCGTAGGCGCGCTCGATGGCGCCGTCCCCGGCGATCGTCTCCCATTGGACGACGGTGGTGCCGTCCAGCCGTTGCAGGGCGTAGCGGTCGGACGGGTACCAGATGGACAGGGCGCTCTCGTAGCCCCTGCCGAACTCGCGCCTGACCGAGACCGTCTTCTCGGTGGTCTCGGTGGTGGACTGGGAGACCTTGGTGCGCAGCTGGTTGGTGTAGGTGGTGCTGAGGGAGGCGGAGAAGCCTTTGAAGCCGTAGCTGGCCTCGGCGGTGACCGAGATGCTGGTGGTCCGCTCGACCTCGGTGGCGTTATTGGTGGACACCCCGACCTTAACCTCCTGGGTTTCGGTGACTGCGGAGACCCCGCTGTTGTTGAAGAAGTACTTCAGCCGGTAGAAGCCGAAGCGGCAGACGATGTACCAGGGGCTCTCGCTTGCCTGGAGTCGCCGGTCGTTCTCGAACAGAGGGTCGTTGACCAGTACCGACGGCAGCAGGGTGGCGCCGATCAGGACTTCGGTCGTGGTCTCCGGACTCGGCCTGGAGAAGCTGGTCGCCTGGGGAGGGTCAGTGAGGAAGTTCGTGGTCGGACCGATCTGGGCGCCGGTGACCGCCGGATAGGACGACTCGAACTCCAGGCTCCACAGATGCCTGTCCCCGTCTATGGGGGACGCGTACAGCCTGACGCTCCCGTTCGGGGCGGCGGACGCGTATCCGCCGCCGTTGTGGCTCACGATCGTGTAGTAGCCGCTTCCGGACGGCCGTAAGACGAAGGTCTGGCTGTTGATGACGTTCTGGTCCGCGTTCCGGTCCACTCCGCCGAGGTTCAGCCGTACTCCACCGAAGAAGGACGGCAGGCTCCCGGGCCAGTAGTTGTCGTTGGTCAGCACCAGACCGCCCAGCTTCTGCTGGATTATGTACCGGTCGTTGTCCAGGCCCAGCAGATGCCAGGTCTGCGACAGGAGTCCGTTGCCCCCGCTCTCCAAGGGGTAGACGGTGGCGTAGGACGTCGGCGAGAAGTCGGCCGAGGTGAGGTACTGGCCCGTTCCCTTGTTCTTCAGCCGGTAAGCGTATCCCGGCAGCGGTGCGACCGACATGGGGTTCTCCTCCTGTGATGTGTTTCACCGGACCCTCACATCCTGTACCGCCCACCACCGGTCTCAATAGACGCCCGCACGCCATCCACATGGTCCTGAATGTCCGGCGGAACCCGCTTGACAGCAACCCCGCCCCACCTGACACGAACATGCTCTCTATCTGCGGGAATGTGTCCGACGGGTCTCGCAAACGGTCCTTTGCACGAACCGGACCGGCGGGCAGCCGGGAGGGTCCGCGAGACCCCTCATTCGTTCTCAGAACCCGTTCTCACTCAAAGGGGTGCGAGACCGGCTACCCCGCCTACCAGCACGACGGGTGGGTGGTCACCTACAGCCCGACCGGCGAAGCCGAAGACCACGAGGAGATCCACTCCACTCCGGTCCGGCCGCCGCCGACCTGGACACCGACGCCGCCGCAGCCATCGCGGCGATCCGGGCGCCCTCCGGGACGCGTACGCCTCCACCGGTCTGGCGACCGTCCACACCTACATGGACCTCAGCGAACACGCGGACGCACCGACGGCCGTCGACCGAGGCGTGGAGCTCGTGGCGGAAGCCGCCCGCATCCCCGGCCACGAAGCGCCCATCCAGGCCGCCTTTACCAACGCCGTCGCCAACGTCCTGCACGCCGCGACCGCCGACCACCACGACGCCACCGCCATCCTCCACCGCGCCCTGACCTACACCCGCACCACCCAGCGCCCAGCCCCCGTCAACGGACTGGACGACACGGCATTCGCCGGGGCGATCCCCACCCTTCCCAGTGCGGGTCCCCACCCCAGCGACCTCCTCACCGACAAGGAGGCCGGAGCGCTGCTCGGTATCGACCCCTCCACCGTCCGCGCCTACGCCAGCACCGGCTACCTGCCCAAGGGCACCGACCGACACGGCCGGACCTGGTGGCCGCGCCACGCCGTCGAGGCCCGACGCGACGCAGGCGACCGGCGGCACCACAACCCCGGCCAGCGGCCGGGCGACCCTCGCAACCGAGCACCACGTCCCCGCCACGACCCGCGTATCGCCGAGATCGCCGAACTGACTCGCCGGTCACCCCTCACCACCTCCGAGATCGTCCACCGATACGCAGTCAGCACCCGCACCGCGCAGCGGCTCCTCGCAGCAGCACGCCAGCACGCAACAGGGTGACCACCCGCGGTGGAGCACCATCCCGACGGAGCTCCACCACTGCCCCGCACCCACCGTCCCAAGTCCGCGCGGGCCCGGCATCACCATTCCGGTCCCGCGCCGCACGCTCCGACCACGGCGGCAGCGGTCACCGAAGGCGGTCATGGAGCGCCGGTGTTGATCCGTCGCGTTGGCCAGGACACGGCTACCGGAGCGACGCCCCGCAAAGCTGCGTGATCGCCGGACTCGTGACGCCGTGAGAGGCCCGGCAGAGTTCCGCCATGTCCAGCTGCCCCGGCACCCGGCCGGGCTGCGACCGCCGAGGAACCGAGGGCACCGGCAGCCGTACCTTCTTCGCCCTCGGCTTGCCCTGCGGAACACCAACCGCCGAACGCGGGCGCTTCGGCTTCGCCGCCGCCGTCCTCTTCTGCTCGACTCGTACCCGGGTCTGCGGACGCTCCTTCTGCTGCACCGGTTGTGACACCTGCCGGGGGCGAGCCGCCGGCTTCTCCTCGGCGGGGGCCGCCGCGACAGTCGCCGGGGCCGCGACGGATGCGGGCGCAGGCTCCGAAGGCAGTGCCGACAGCGGCAACGCGCGCTCCTGCCCAGGTGGGTCCGTGGCTGAGTCCGTGGCCGACGTCGGAGCAGCGATGCCCGAGGGTGCACGGGGTGGCTTGTCGTCGGCGGGGGCGACGGAGACGCACCCCGACGAGGCCAACAGGACGGCAATCAGCAAGGGCAGGGTCCGGCGGCGCATCCGACCACTGTGGCGCACCCGGGCCAGCGGGCTCCCACGGCACGCCCTGCGCCGCCTGTCTCGAAGCGATCGGCCCCCTGCCGGATATGCCGGTTCGCCTGCGGTCGGCCGCTGCGCGTCACCAGAATCGGCGCCATGCTCGACTGGATCCCCGCATGGGGGAGTGCCGCACTGATCTCGATGGCGACGACCATCTTCACCGGCCGCTACATCTCGCCATTGCTGGAGGTCCGCAACCGGCGCTTCCAGACGAAGATGCAGGCGCAAGAGAAGATCACGACCAACGCCCTGTCCATCCTGACCGCCGTGATCAAGCTGCGGGAGGTGCAGGTTCCCGACGGCGTCACCGACACGCTCCGAGCCGCTCTCACCGAGGAGCGCGACAGGTGGCACCGGCAAGTCGACGAGGCTACTCAACACCTCACCGACCACGCGCAGAAGTTCGTCTTCACCTTCCGCGGCTCCATCGGGGAGCTGGGGATGCGCTGCTGCGGGACGGCCCGCTGATCTGGATCTCCGACCGGACCGAGGAGACCAAGCTGCGCCACCTCCTGGAGATCACCGAGCACTTCCACACCTTGTTCTTCGGGAGGCCGGGGCCGGTCGGCGCCTACCAGCCGCTAGCCATGGCGGTCTGCGCCATGGCCCGCTCCTCGGCAACGCGGCCCCGCAGTAAGGAGACCCACGAGGCGGCCGCCGCCGTCTCCTCGCTCCTGGTCATCGTCCGACCGCTCCAGTGCGCTCCGCAGCGGAGCCCGCGGCCGCGCGCACCCGGCGGGCGGCCGCGGGCGTCGCCGCGTACGGCTCGATGCGCGCAACGAGTAACGCCAGCGCCTTGACGATCTGGCCGGTGCGGTCGGCCCACTCCGTGGCCGAATCAGTGTGCTCCCAGGCGGCCGGGTCGTCCAGGGAGAGCCCCGAGCGGCTTGAGGCACTGGGCGGTGTCGTCCAGGGCCAGGCGCAGCGCGGCCGCGACCGCGTCGTCGGCCAGCGGGTCGGAAATCCGACCCGTCGCGCTCGTCTCGGGGCGCGGGGCGGGTACCTGCTGGCCGGAGTGGAGGCGGATGTACCCCGTCGTGCGGGGCTTGCCGGCGGCGGTGGTGGGGGAGTCGTGCAGCTGCTTGGACGGCAGCCATCGCCCGCGGCGGCCGCGACCGTCCTCGCCGACGGTCTCGACCCACACCTTGCCGGTGTAGAGGAGCCCCGGGCTGCCGGCATCCTTCGCGACGCGGATCACGACGCTCTCGATGCCGAGCGGGGGCCGGGCAGCGTAGTACTCGTCGCCCTTCCGGAACGTGGGGCGTGGGTCTGCACGTACTGCTCCTCAGCGTGTGGGTGGTCAGGATATCGCGGGCTTCTGCGCCCCTGTGGTGGTGTCAGTCATCGAATCGCGTTGAAGTAGTTGGAGTGCTGGTGCCAGGCCTCGGCGTGGAGCCAGAGCAACTGGGCTCTCGCATTTTTGAGTTGTCCGTGATCAGACAGGCTTCGGCGTAGCCGACGGTCCAGCCGAGGGAGCGGTGGAACCCTATTGGGGCGAGCGAGTTCGCCGACTCGTTCGGCGAATGTGGATGAACGTCGAACAGGACGAGGGGCCGACGGTTACGGTGGGATCGCTCTTCCTAACCACGTTCATCCACGTCCCGTATGAAGGAGCCGTCATCCGTATCACCGTCTGTGTCGAGAATCCGACCTCCGAAGTCCTCGCGGACCTCGACGCCTTCCTCACCAAGCACGCCGCCGTTGTACAGACCGACACCACGTGGACGCCGGCGCGGGCCCGCGACTACTACGAGGAACTGCCGGCCCGCGCCAAGACCATCGTCCGCGAGGCACTCCGCCGTGGCGGCCGCGTGCCGGCCGACGCCCTGCGCACGGACGATGGCAAGGGCCTCAACGGCCACGCCAACGGCCTCAAGACCACCCTGACCAAGGGGGTCGAGAAGCAGCTGTGGCCGCACGGCATGCAGCAGCCGATCCTCGGCATCGGCCCCGGCTACGGCAAGGTCCAGGGCTACCGCATCCGCGACGAAGCCCTCCCCGCCTTCTGCGAAGGCCTCGCCCACCTCCTCGACCAGCAGGGAGACGGCGCGTGACCGGCCGCAACGCCGACCACGCGCCCGCGCCCGGGGTCGCCGACCCAGCCACCGGCGAGATCCGAATCCTCGCGCGCCGCTGCACTACCTGCGTGCTTAACCCCGCCCGCACCGCGATCCCGCTCCCGCCCGGCCGCCGCGAGGAGTTCGTCCGCGAGGCCCGCTACGCCGAGGACGGCTACGTCGTCTGCCACCAGACCTTCGGCGACGACGTCCCGCCCGGCACCCGTGCGGCCATCTGCCGCGGCTACGCCAACGCCTACGACCTTCCCCCGGCCGTCCAGGAAGCGCTCGACCTCGGCATCGGACACCTCGTGGAAGTACCCGAACCCGCTCCCGCCCACCCCGCCGGGCAGCAACCGGCGCGGTAGGGCGGGAGCGCGGAGAGAGGGCGCACCGAAGCTTCGCACGCACTTCCCAATCGATATTTTTTCGATGCCCTTTCGGGGGCGCCGGGCGCCCGTTCTCCTCCGCGCGGCACCGGCGCGGGGAGAGCGCGGGAGGAGGACGGGCCGTTCCACAGCGTGCCGCCCTCGGCGCCGGCCCCGCACAGGCCACGCGGAGCCAGTGCGGGCTGGCTGCCGAGGAAAGGCTTCGGCCCCGATACCCCCACACCCGGCGGCCGGCGGCGCGCAGGCCGAACCGGTCGGCGGCGTGCTGGGCGGCCAGCATCCGGTCGACGGTGGCTGGGGCGGGGCTCGAACACGGCGGTCCTACCGCGGCTGGGAGACGGCGGCCGCGTCCTTGGATACCAGCTCGGTGGCGAGCGCCGCGAGGTCTTCCACGGTGAGGCCGGAGCGCTCGGCCAGCTCCCCGAGGGGCAGGCGGGCGCCGGAGACCAGGGACTCCTGGGCGCCCGCCCCGGCCACCAGCCCATCACCGACGCCCTCCAGCGCGCCATGTCGGCGGTCACCCGGGGCGCGCCCGGCCCCGACGCCGTCGAAGCCCTCTCCCCCGGCAAGGCCGCACCCGACGCCGCACCCGCCGCCGGCGACGCCTCGGACGCCCTCGCCGTCGGTGGCCGTCCTCCGTCCTCCCGCCCCAGGGGCTCGTCGAGGCCGCCGACGAGAAACAGCTCTCCAAGACGATCGCCCGCTACGGCCGTGTTGATCTGCTCTGTATCGACCTATGCCGAGACCGCGACTATGCCGACAATCTGCTGGCGAGGGTTGCATCCTCGCCTGTCTGGTCTGCGTTTGAGACGTCGAGATGGAAGGGTGATCCGTTGGCGAGAGGCGTCCATCCCTGCGCGAGGGCGGTCCGGATGGCCTGGGCGACATCAGCGGGAACGACCGGCTTGGTCGTCAGACCGAACCAGTTCTCGGGGTGGTGCCAGCCGGTCTCGATGACGAGAACGGTTCCCGGGACGGTGGCGTCCTCGACCGCGAACGTCAGCGGACCCCATCCGTTTGACTGGCAGTAGGTCGGCTTGTGGCGGACGCGCCAGCGGTAGGTGACGCCGTCCACGACGATGCGCCGGGAACCCTTCTTGACCAGCGCCACCGTCTGCTCCTTCGACCGCCCGTAGTGTCGCTCCGACACTCCCAGCCCGCCCTCGGGGAAGCAAACCATTTGAGTTTCCTCGGCATAGTCACAAGCGGTCGAGGAAGGCCAAGACCTTGTCGGTGGGCCGATAGCGGCCCGGCCGGGTGGCGACGGGCGCAGTCAGCGCGAGCGCCTTCTCCTTGATGGTCATGTCGGCGTGGACGTAGGCGTCGGTGGAGCGGACGCCGGCGTGGCCGAGCCAGAGCGCGATGACCGTGGTGTCGCCGCCGGCCTGCAGCAGCGACATCGCGCAACTGTGCCGCAGGACGTGCGGGTGGATGCTCTTGTCCAGGAGGGATGCGCAGGCTTGCGCGGCAGCCTGTGCGTGGATGCTCAGACGCTGTGCAACGGCGTCGCGACTGAGGCGCCGCCCGGCCCGGGTGCAGAACAGAGGGTCGGCACCGACTCCTACCGCCTCGCCAGCACCCGAGTACGTGCTGAGCACGCTGCAGCCAGCTGACTGGCCCCAACATGCCGCGAGCTGCCCCAGATCTTTCCCCCGCTGGTGGATCAGAGTCCTCCTGCGTCAGGGGAGGCCCGGTGCGTCCTCGAACAGCCTGCGAGCGAAGCGGAACCTCTTCTCACAGTTGTTGATTCCTGTTGGTTCTATTGCTCTTTTGGTCGATGGCTCCTACGTTGCTCGGCCATCGAGGCACTTCGGATGGGTGCCTTGTCTCCTTCTCCCTTCGGAGGTATCGGTCATGAGAATCAAGACGGCGACGCGCGGCTTGGAGCAACCGCAGGATGCGGGCAACCACCTCGGGCGGGACAGGATCGTCATGACCGACGGGGCTCAGCTGGCTTCATCGACACGGCATACCCCCGACCGACGCGATGCCTTGCCTCGCCGGATGGACCTTCAAGGCGCTTCGTGACCCGGCCTGGAAGTTGGCCGTGATGGCCCCGATCGGGGCCCGTCCTCGAACCGGTATGCCGCAACCCCGCAGTCCCAAGGAGCATCTCCCCATGTCTGAGCTCAACCCGCGCCCGTCCACGGCCGGCGGCGAGCCCGAGATGTCCCGCCGGGGCGTACTGAGAGCGGTCTCCGCGCTCGGTGCGGCGTTCGCGCTGTCCTCGCTGCCCGAGTTCACGCCCACCGCCACGGCGGTCACGCGGCCGGGCGCCCTGTCGCTCTTACCCGAAGGCGAGGCGGTCGCTCTGTGGTACCGCTCGCCGGGGCGGGCGGACAGGATCATTGAAGAGGGGCTGCCCATCGGCAACGGGCGGCTCGGCGCCCTGGTGTCCGGCGACCCGGCCCGGGACGTGCTCGTGCTCGCGGACGCCACACTGTGGACCGGGCACGCCAACGCCGTGCTTCAGTCCGATGGCCAGTTCCCCTACGGCACCGACGACTTCGGCGCCTTCGGCATGCTGGCCAAGGCCTTCCTCAAGATACCCGCCCACACCGGATCGGCGGTCGGTGACTACCGCCGCTCCCTCGACATGAGCAACGGCCTGGTCAGCGCCTCCTACCAGGTGGGCGGAGTGACGTACCGGCGCGAGGTGTTCTCCAGCCACCCCGACGACGTGATCGTCGTGCGACTGTCGCAGAGTGGCGGCGGTTCCTACTCGGGTTCGTTGACGCTCGCGGGCACGCGGGGTGAGACGGTGACGTCGAACGCCGACGCGGCCGAGGCGTCGTTCGCGGCGGCGCTGCCCAACGCCCTGAGGTACGCGACCCTCGTCAAGGCGGTCGGCGCGGGCGGCAGGGTCTCGGCGACGGGCGCGAAGGTCACGTTCACCTGCTGCACCGAGGTCGTGCTGATTCTCTCCGGCGGCACCAACTACAAGGCCGACGCCTCCGTCGACTACAAGGACTCCGCCTTGGCGCCTGTGACCGTGGCCCGCACCAAGGCGACGGCCGCGGCGGCGGCGACCGGCACGGTGCTGCTCGCGACGCACGTCGCGGACTTCCAGCGGCTCCAGCAGCGCATGTCGGTGAACCTGGGAACATCGACGGCCGCGCAGCGGGCGCTCGACACCCCGGCACGGCTCGCAGCCCGGGCGGCGGCCGCCGCCGCGCCCGACCCGGAGCTGGAGGCCGCCTACCTGGAGTTCGGCCGCTATCTGACGATCACCGGGTCCAGGGACAGCCTGCCGACCAACCTCCAGGGGCTGTGGATCGACAGCAACACTCCTGAGTGGATGAGCGATTATCACACCGACATCAACGTCCAGATGAACTACTGGCTGCCCGACCGGGCGGGCCTGCCGGAGTGCTTCGATGCGTTCACCAAGTATTGCGTCGCCCAGCTGTCCGGCTGGCAGGACAGGACGAAGAACCTCTTCCAGGACTCCCGCAACCGGTTCCGCAATACCTCGGGCAAGGTGGCGGGCTGGGCGCTGGCCATCTCCACGAACGTGTGGGGCGGCAACGGCTGGTGGTGGCACCCGGCCGGCAACGCCTGGGTGTGCAACTCGCTCTACGAGCACTACGAGTACACCCAGGACACCGCCCACCTCGCCAAGATCTATCCGCTGCTCAAGGGCGCCTGCCAGTTCTGGCAGGCCCGCCTGATCACGACGACCGTGACCGACTCCGTGACCGGCATGGTCCGCCAGGTCCTGATCGACGACCACGACTGGTCCCCGGAACACGGCCCCGAGAACGCCCGGGGCATCACCTACGCCCAGGAACTGGTCTGGCAGCTGTTCAACAACTACCGCGCCGCCGCTGCCAAGCTCGGCACGGACACCGAGTACGCCTCCACGATCGGCGGCCTCCAGGCCAGGCTGTACATGCCTGAGGTCAGTACGACGAGCGGCCGGCTGGAGGAGTGGATGAGCGACGACAACCTGGGCGAGACAACCCACCGGCACCTCTCCGCCCATATGGGGCTCTTCCCCGGCGACCGCATCAACCTCCAGGACTCTCCCGCCTCGCTCGTCGCCGGCGCCGCCAAGCTCCTCGAAGCACGGGGAACGGACAGCTTCGGCTGGGCCACCGCATGGCGTGCCGCATGCTGGGCCCACCTCAAGCACGCCGACAAGGCGTACCAGTGCGTCGTGAACGTGCTGAAGCCCTCCGTCGGCTTCGGCAACGGCTCCGCCGCCAACCTGTTCGACATGTACAGCCTCGGCGGCAGGTCGGTCTTCCAGATCGACGCCAACTACGGCACGCCCGTGGCCATGCTCGACATGCTGGTCCAGTCCCGCACGGTAGCCGGCCCCGGACGCGTCGAGTTCCTGCCTGCCCTGCCGGACGCGTGGGCCGCGTCCGGGTCGGTCACCGGCGTCGGCGTCCGAGGCGGCCTCACCGTCGACCTTCGCTGGACCGCCGGACAGGTCGTCGGCGCTACGCTCCGCGGCCCGGCCGGCCGGCCGGCCGGTCGACCACGGTCGTCTTCGGCGATTGGAGCGAGACGGTCACCATCCCCTCCGGCGGTTCCGTCGCCGTCGCACCACCTGCCCAGCACACCGTCTTCCAACTGATCAACCGGCACAGCGGAATGGCCGTCGACGCCCCCGGCGCCTCCACCAGTCCCGGAACCGAACTCATCCAGTACACCCCGAACAGCTCTGCGGCCAGCCAGTGGTTCCGCTTCATCCCCCTGGGCGGCGGCCTCCACGACATCCGCACCCTCCACGGCAGCACCGCCCTGTCCTGGGACATCAGCGGCGGTGGCACCGCCGACGGCGCGAGACTGGTCCAGTGGAACCCGACCTACGCCGACAACCAGCGGTGGAAGGTGAGCGACACCGGCGACGGACACGTCACCCTCACCTGTGCCCGCAGCGGCAAGGTCCTCGGCATCACCGGCCGATCGACCTCCGACGGCGCCACGCTCGAACAGCAGACCCCTGACGGCAGTGCTCAGCAGCAATGGCGTCGCGTCCGCCGACAAGTCGGCGAACTCTGAGATGACGTGGAGCAGAACGCTGTGGCCTGCGGCCCCACAAGGATGGCGGGCCGCAGGCCTGGCAGCATCTGGCGATGATTCGGCCGCGGGTCAGGTCGGCTCTGGCCGCCTTTCAGTCATCACCAATCGGACAGAGATATGTGATCAGCCGACCAACCCGGTTCAAGTGAAGGGCAGCTGCAGTGGACCCCGCCAGCAAATCCACGACCCACCGCGGAAGCCGTACTCGCAGGTGCCGACGGGCTTCGCACCTGAAGTGGCGGCCGGGGCAACGCGGCACGCGGTGGTCACCGTCGTCGCGCCCGCTGAGCGGCAGCGCCTGACCGCTGACCCAGCTGTTGGAGCATGACCGCCTACTGGCTGCGCTGCGCCGCTCGCCCGTTTCGGGCGCAGCCCAGGGTTGGGGAAGGCATGCTGCGGTTGCCTCACTGTGCCTTGGCTTACGCCCTGTGGGCGCCCGCCCGGCGCTTTGCTGCCCTGGAGCGGCTGCGGAGGACGAGGACAAGGCCTGCGGCGAGCAGCGTACTGCCGAAGGCGAGGACGACCGGGGTCTGGCTGGAGGTACCTGTCTCGGCCAGGGGCGGGGCGTCGTTGTCAATGTCCGTGTCGGTTCCGGTGTCCTGGGGTACTTCGACCGGCGCGCCGGATGCAGAGCCCGCCGTGGCCGGTTCCGTCGTCTGTGCCGATCCGGGTGCCGCTGCGGTGGGTTCGGGCGAGGGCTTCGCCGTGGTGTCCGGAGCCGCTTGCAGGGAGGTCGTGGCTGGCTGGGGGGATCCGGGGGAGAGGGGGGTGATGCTGATGTCGTCGTAGTAGTTCACGACGTCCGGCGTGCTGTCCGGCTTGTGGCCCTTCCAGGCCTGCCAGTTCGGGCGGTACAGGCCGATCTTGTGGTAGGGAGCGGTGTCCTGGTGGTAGCTGTTGGGGCCGTGGTGCGATCCCACCTGGGTCCCGTCGAGCCGGGCGGTGATGGAACCGGCGGTGGTGGCCGTGGACCAGGTGATGTCGAAGGACCACTGGTTCCAGCGGCCGAGCTGTACCGGGCCCAGGTCGTACTTGACCTCGTGCGCCGGCTGCTTGCTTTCGTCGACCTGCTCCGAGGCCGTCTTCCAGTGCACGATCATCATCCAGCGGTCGTTCTTGACGCCGAGGACAACCGCAGGGGACGTTCCCGTGCCTCCATGCCATTGGGAGACGATGGTCTGGGCCCCGTACGGGGTCCAGTCGGCGGGGAGGTAGTTGGCGAAGGTGTACCTGTAGCTGCCGTACGGCACACGCAGTGTGGCTATCTCGGTGCGGTAAGATTTTCCGTCGTTTGGCATGACGAACTTGACGGCCTTGCCACTACGGCCACCGGGCGCCCGGGTGACACTCACGGTTCCTGTGCCGTCGATCCCCTTGCGCTGGAACGCGGCGGTGGTACCCGACTCGAACCCGTCCTTGAACGGGACGGGAGTGAGCGCACGGTCGGCAAGGGCCTCGGTGGCCCCGAATCCCACCACCAAGACGGCTGCCAATGCTGCGCCGGCCTGACGTCGATGGGTGTAACGCTGGAACATGAATCGTCCTTGAGATGAGGGGGCGACTGCGGCGGGGCGGTGGCCGATGGGCAGGAGTCAGGACTTGGCGACGGCCGCCCGGGAGGACGGCTCTGCATGACAGAACACAACCCTGCAGAAACAAACGCGTTCACACGCGCTGGCATATGAGATCGTTTCCGGCCACTCAGAGTCAAGGGCGTGCGGAAGGCCGAGATTCGCTCGTGATGTTCCGGCGTGTCAGGGCGTCAACCGGTGCGTCGACTCATGCTGGGTGACGGCCGCTCTGAAGGCAGTGGTCTCCAGTGGGCAGTAGGGCACTCCATGGAGTACCTGCCCTGGTGGATCGTTTGACGCCGTTGGCTGAGATGAGTTTGTGACGGCGCTTGGGCCCCTGTCACGCGATGTTGGTCGGTGGCTCGTTCTCGTAGTTGCTTCGCAAGTCACCAAAGTGAACTCGCCGCCACTATTGAACAGAAGTAAACAAGATTCGGCGTAGGTAGTTGACATGGTCGTGTGCGACGAGATCTGGCGGTGGCGGTGGCGGTGGCGGCGGGTGCGGTGGTGTTCGGCGGTGCGTCGGCGGCGTCCGCCGACGCGGGTGCGCAGAGTGTGCCCACCCACATTCCGGTCAACGCCTGCGGCAACACCGTCAGCATCATCGGGCTGCTGAACCCGTCGTTCGGCAACACCTGCATCAACGCCTGATCCGGCACCACCCGGAAGGTTCCGGTCCGCGCTGCCGAGTAGACGCGGCGGCGCGGACCGGGTGACCCGCCCGGCCACAGGGCAGGGGCGTGTCGGCACGTCTCTGCGGTGAGCCGCAGGTCGGGCGGCTGCGGCTGCCACCCACAGCACTCCCGCCGACGCCCCGCCCCATGCAACCCGGCAATGACCTGCCGTGGGCAAAGGGACTGACGAGTCGTCTCTCACAGCGCCGCACTACCGCCAGCAAGACTCCAGGCGAGCACAGAGGGGCAGCTCAGCTCCGCGCGGAGTCGCGCCCACCGCCACCACGGCGTCCGCGCCGCGCCCGAAGGTGCAGGACGGGGGAGACGTCGGACGGACCCCGACGGGGCGAGCGGCTGGCACAGCGGCTCCGTCCCCCGGACCCCGGGTCCGTCCTGGCAGCCCCACCCCTTCAACCCTCAGACAGACGCTCAAGGGGAGCACTGATTATGAACAGCATGAAGAGCCGCCGTACCGCAATCGCCGTTGCCGCAGCTGCCGTGCTGCCCCTCTCCCTCGCCGCCTGCTCCGACACAAAGGCCGCCCCGCCCGCAGCTGCCGGGGACCAGGCCAAGACCGGTGAGAGCACCCCGGCGGACGATTCGATGACCGGCGATCAGCCGTTCGGTGCGGCCTGTGCCGGTGTCCCGAAGGAGGGGGCGGGTTCGTTCGACGGCATGGCCAAGGACCCGGTCACGACCGCCGCCTCGAACAACCCGGCGCTGTCCACGCTGGTCGCCGCGGTCAAGCAGGCCGGTCTCGTCGACACCCTGAACAATGCGAAGGGCATCACGGTCTTCGCTCCGACCAACGATGCCTTCGCGAAGACCCCGAAGGCCGATCTCGACAAGGTCCTCGCCGACAAGGCCGCGCTGACCAAGATCCTCACCTACCACGTGGTCGGCCAGAGGCTCGCCCCGAAGCAGCTGTACAACGGCTCCTTCGAGACGCTGCAGAAGGGAATGGTCACCACAGCCGGCTCCGAGGAGTCCTACAAGGTCAACGACGCCTCGAGGGTGGTCTGCGGGAACGTGAAGACGGCCAACGCCAACGTCTACATCGTCGACACGGTCCTGATGCCCCAGTAGCCGGCGCGAGCGGTGACGGGAACGACCGGTGGCCCTGCCCCTATGCGACGGGGCAGGGCCACCGGCCTGTCCGACGGCACCGCGGCCCGGCGACGCCCTGTCGGGCCCAGCCTGGGCGATGCCCCGTCGTCGCCACGGGAGCAGCGCGCAGACCGGGACCGACGGAACGTCCGGGCGCGGGGCCTATTGCTGGTTGATGGGCAGGGCCAGGTCGGTGACCTTGTACCGGGCCGGGAAGGCGCCCTTGTCGGTTGCCCTGCCGGTCAGTGGGTCGACTGCGTAGAGGCGGTAGGTGCCTGCGGTGCCGATGGTGGCGAAGCCGCGGTTCACTCCGGTGGCCGGGCTGTAGTGGATGTCGAAGCCGGCGTCCAGGGCGGCGTCGACGCCGAGGTTGCCGGTGGGGGCGAGGGTGCCGGCGTTGGCCGGGGACTGCAGCGAGATCCGGTCGGCCATGGTGTCGAGGTCGAACAGCGTGGTGGCCGTCGCGGTGTTGAGGTCGTTGTTGGTGTAGGCGGCGCCGGTCACGCCCATGGCGGTCGACGGCGGCGTGGTGGGGTTGGTCAGGGTGCCGTCGGTGGTGGTCGTCAGCGGGGCGGCCGCATCGTCGATGTTGTGGCGCAGGTTCTGGCCCGTGTTGGAGATGACCCGCAGCCGGTTGGCCGCCGGGTTGAAGTCCACGCCGAACGCAGTCCCGGCCAGTGCCACGGTCAGCTGCGACACCTTCACAGCTCGGGTGTTTGTGGTGTTCAGGGTGTAGATGCCGCCCTGGTCGCCGACGCCGTACAGCTTCTCGTTCTGGACCCGGAAGTCGATGCCGACGAGCTTAGTGTCGCCGGAGAGACCGGAGACCCTGCCCAGCGACCAGGTCTTGGACGGCTTGGTCACGTCGAACTCGACCAGGCGCTGGTCGCCTGTCAGGCCGATCGCGATCAGGCCGTCCTTGCCCTCCATCGCCGGCCAGCGCGGGCGCGGCGCACAGGGCAGCGAGGACAACTGCGGACGCGGTGGTGAGAGTGTGCTTTCGCATGATGCTCCCGGATCGGGTACCGCGGCCAGGCGGCCGCAGGCTCGACCGTGATTCGCAGCCACCGCCACTGCGGACGTGTGACCGGGGCGGATACCACCCGCATGGCCTAGACAGCGGTGGGGCTGTTGCTCCGGTCGAGTGCCTGAACCCCCATTGGGCTGGCCATGTGGGTGTCCAGCGGCTCGTCCACCGCTGTCGGCGCGGTCGCGGACGCCGCCGAGGTCACGGTGCTCCCCGGCGACGGTCCGACTGCGCGGGCCGGACTGCATACGGCGGCTGCCAGGGCCAACGAGGCTGCCAGCGAGCGGCCAGAGACGGATGTGCGGGAGGAGCCGGTTGGCGTCCGCGCGGGGTTCGGCATGCGGCGGTTGCCGTGGGCCTGCGGGTCCCCGTTGCCTTCTGACCCTTGGACGGTTTCCCACACCGGTGAGGCAGCTTCGTACGCCGGGGCGGCTGGGGGCGTTGAGCGCACGCTGGCGCGCGTCACGACGGATCATCAGAGCGTTGCGGGAGATGCATACGACGTGCGTGAACTGCTTGTTCCCCACTGTCAGGGTCTTCCGGGGACTTAGGCGGTCCACATCTGGCCCACCGGCTCCGTACGGGTGTGATGCATCAAGCCGGTACGGTGCCCCCCCCATGGCTGACTTCTTGATCATGATCACGACGGTGGACAACCAGACCTCCGCGCGGAGGCTGTCGCGCTCGGCAGTGGAGGCGAGCCTAGCCGCTTCCGGGCAGGTGACCGGGCCCATCGAAACGACGTACCGACACCTCGGGGAAGTCTCCAAGGGCACCGAGTATCAGGTGACGTTCCGTACGACCGGTGACCGGCGCGAGGCACTGGAGAAGCATCTGGTGGACAACCACCCCTACGACTAGCCAGAGGTCATCGCGTTCACCATCGACGCCGGCCGCGCGGAATACCTGGACTGGATCAGCCGGGCCACCCGCTAGCACTTTGCGCGCTCCAGTAGGGCGCCGACCGGGGCGAGGGACCGGTGGGGCTCCAACCGCTTGGCCATCAGGCGGGCCCGGGCCATCGGTCTGATCGACGCCAGTCCCTCGGAGAGGTTGAACACCCGTGCTGTGATCGCGGTCGAGCGCTCGACCTCTCCCGCGTCCAGGTACGCCGCTGCCAGCCACGACAGCTACAGCGCCCTGTTCCGGGCCCGGTGTCGTCGTACCGGGCCAGAGCGTCCTCCAGGGCCGGGATGGCCCGTAGCGGTCGGTGCAGCTCTGCCCAGCAGCGCCCCGTCATGATGGCGATCTCGTCGGGGTCGACCCAGTACGCCCAGTCCGGGCCTGGCTCGTCGCTGTGTTTGTGGATGGCCTCTTCGGCAATGCCCAGGACGTAGTCCGCCTCCTGGTGGTTCCCCGCGGTCGCGTGCTGCCATGCCAGCCCGGTGGCCCTCCGGTCGATGGGCGATTCCCGTAACAGCCGCCGCTGTCCATGTTGGTGTGGAAGCGTCAGCGAGCCTCGCACCCGTCTGGGGGAACGCCGCGCCAGGATAGGGAGCCCGAGGGTCCTCTCTCCCCGGACGGAAGGAGAGCGCATTGATCACCACGAACGTTCAGCGCCACGGCACGGTCCTGGTCAGCGTCAACGGGGCACTCGACGATGACGCGGGCGCGGCACTCCAGCGGGCGCTGGACGACGTCACCGCTGGCGAGCGGGACCTCATGGTCGACCTTCACGGCGCGATGTCCATGGATGCCGACGGCCTGCTCCATCTCCTGACCCTGCACCGGCGTGCGGAGAGCTTGGGCTTGCGCGTTCTGGTCGTCGGCTGGCAGCCCCAGCCCCAGCAGTGCATGGCAGATGTCGCCGGCATCCGCGGGCGCGGCTCGGCCACCGGCGAGCGGTACGCCGTGGCGGGCTTTCGCCGGCTGATCGAGGAGCGGGTGCAGCGCGCACGCGACCTCTCGCATTTCGGTGCCGGGTGGCTGTCCGGCCTCTAGCGAGCGCTGGTCTTGTCCAGCAAGGCCCGCCGACGTTCATTTCTATCCGGCGCTTCGCGTACCAGGGGGGGCTTGGGGATCCACACCGGTGGTGGCGGAAGCGTCCTTGGTTCCGCTCGGGCGCTGCGAGCGGCCGCGCGCGCCGCGGTCGTGCATCCCCTTCTCGCCGGTGCCCTTCTCCTGGTCTTCGCCGCGGGTGCCCATGCTCTTGGAGGGCTTGCCGTGGGGGTTGCCCGCCTCTTCCTTGGAGACTTTTCTGCCCGGGCCCTTGGCGGGGGCGTACTTCTCCGGGTGGAAGGAGCGGTGGGCGCTGGGGTTGTCCTGCTGGCGGGTTTCGTCCACGTCGGGAGACCAGCCGTGCTGCTTGCCCTTGTGGCGGCTGATTCCTTCGCCGTCGCGGGGGTGGGACGCCTTCGGCTGCTTGGCCATGACTTGTGACCTGCCAGTTTCATCGGAATGGGCGCGCTAAGCCTGCTACCCGTTGTAGCCAAATTGTCTCACTCGCACACTGTGCGGGCATTTCGGCTTCTCTGGTGGCCGGGGTCAGGGTTACTCGTCCGTAGCGTCGTGTTCCGGGGCTTTGCGCCAGCGGGCCTCGCAGAATGAGTAGAGGCCGAACAGCAGCAGGCCCCCGGCTGCCGCGATCAGGAGACGGGTCCGGCGGGGGTGGTGGCGAACGAGCGGAGGGTCGCGTCGAGGCCCTTGGCCTCACTGGGCTCGAACCGCAGAGCGGCCAGCACGATGAACAGGCCCGCGACTGCCGCGATCACCCCGCACGCGACGCCGCCGATGACGCCCAGCCACGCGACGACCCGCCGCGTGGGCGCGCTCATCTCCTCGGTCCGCAGGTTGTCCTCGAACTTACGCATCAGGCTGCGGACGACGATCACCACGCCCACGATCACCAGGACGGCTCCCACGACGCCGACGAGCGCCCGCCCGCCCGGCCAGCTCAAAACCTTGGCCGTGTAGTCCTTCGAGGTGTCGTCGCCGGGACGGCCGCCGGCGGACCCGCCGACGAGCGCGGTCTGCGCCACGCCAATGGCGATCACCGTGTAGAAGACGGCCAGGCCCAGAGAGCCCAGACGGCGAGTCCACGTGTCACCGCCGGCCACAGCCTGGCCGAACACCGCCTCCGACAGCCGCCACAGCGCCATCGCCGCCAGGCCCACCACCAGCGCCCACAGCAGCACCCTGCCGAAGGGCTGATCACCGATGGTGCTCACCGCGCCGGAGCGATCGGCTTCCTTGCCGCTGTCCCCGCCGAAACCGATCTGCACGGCGAATAGCCCCACCAGTACGTAGATCACTCCCCGGGCGCAGAGCCCGATTCGGGCAGCGGCTTCCATGGCGTGGCTGTCGGCCACGCGCTGCCCCTGCGACGGGGTGGGGACCGCGTCCTTCCCGACGGCCATGCGCACCTCCGACGGGACAGGTCCAGCGCCAGGGATGACGTTGACGGGTGCTCGCCGCCGCCGCTTCTCGAGGCGTGGCGGTGCTCAAGACGTCGGGGCCTGGGTCGGTCCGGATCTTCCGGCTTCGACCTCGCACGATCCGCGACGCCAGTACCTGCGCAGGTGTAATACCTCCAGGCGTCCCTGCTCATCGTCCGTCTGCTGGGCGCCGCCATGCGGTGAGCGGGGTTCTTTCACCGTGGGTCGGTTTCGTTGAGGAAGCTACCGACAGCGGCTCCGGCACCTCCGGGCATCGCCCGGTGCTGGGCCTCCCCTGCCTGGTGGGGAGGCCCAGCACCGGCGGAGTGGGCTCAGCTGTGGTCGCGGCCGTAGTACTGGCCGAGCTGGTTGCGGTAGGCGGCGTCGCCGCGGTGCTTGTCCTTGTCGTACTCCGGGGAGTCCTTGATCTGGTCCTTGGTGAGGTTGACGTTGATCGTCTCCTCCTTGACGTCGACGCGGACGACTGCGCCGGCGGGGATCAGAACCTCCTTGCCGAAGATCCACGGGCCGGTGTCGACGACGATGTAGGAGGCGCCGACCTCCTCGGTCGCTTCATCGACCTTGCCGATGTGGCCGTCGCTGGCCTCGACCTTGAAGCCGACCAGGCTGGTGCCGGGCGTGTAGTGCGACTGCGGGTTGTAGCTCCACATGTTCTCGGACACGGGTGTCTTCTCCTTCTGGACGGGGATCGTCGTCGGGCCGCCGATCGCCGGCGCACGACTGGCCATCCCTGCCCGCTGTGAGAGCACCGCCTGTCGGGAAGTAGCCCATCCGCCGCAGCAACCACCCGGGCGGACCTCCCGACGTGGACGACGGCCTATGGGCAGTGCCAGGGGGCGATCAGCTCCAGGAATCCTTCGACCTGGAGTCGTTCACCGGTGGCTCCGTTGTGGCCTTCGGTGAGGCCGTCGGTGTAGAGGGTCAGGGCGCCGTTGGCCGGGAGGGGGACCTTTGTGGCGGCCCGGTTCCGTCGGCCGGGGGCGATGCCGTGCGTGGCGGTCCCGGCTTTCCCGCCGAGGGCCACATCCAGGTCAGTTCTATGCCTGGGCCCACGCGATCAGCAGGGTCTCCCGCACTACCGGCTCGAGCGTGCCCTGCGCGGCGTGCTCGCGGCCCCACCTGACGAGGTTGCCCGGGTGGGCGGTTCCCGCGACGAAGTCGGCCAGCAGGGCTTGGGAGAGTTCGGCTTCCTTGGCCGCGTATCCTCCAGCTGTGGCCGCATAGACGGTCACCACGGTCGACTCGGTGTCCGTCTCGAGCCGCAGCCGAATCTCGGGCGGCCCCTCGCCGAGGAAGGCCCCCGCCGCGGCCGTGACCATCGACCCCAGAAGCCGGGCAACGCGGCCCGATGTGCCTGCGGTAGGGACCTCCTCGACGACGGCAGACCGCAGTTCCTGCCACGTCCACACGCGGGAGTCGTCGGGATCGACGGCCTCCACCCCCCTCCCCACCCAGGCGGACGCCACCGCCGATGGCATCAGGTGGCGGACCTACGAACACGGCATTTTCAGTGATCCAGAACAGCCCGGCCATCGCCGCAAGCCACGCTCCTGCTCTCGCCTGCGTCTGAACGCCGTGTAAGTCCCGCAGGGTCCGCCAGTGCCACCCCTACCGCGTGGCACGTACACGATGCGGCAGGTACGCCGGTCCGGTATCGAGCACCAGGCCCCGATCCACGCCTTCTCAGCGGCTGTCGGGGGGGGGCATGACCGCCCGTGCGGCGCTGCCCGGCCGGCTCAGGCTCCCGACGATGCGCGTCCCACTCTCCGGGTGCACGCGGAGCGGTCGGGACGGACCCTGGGGAGGGGTAGGCAATCAGGCAGCGGGGCCATAGGTAAGCGAGCAGATTATTGGAGTGATCTTGCATGACTTACCGTTTCCTGGCTCGGCGCCCTGCGACATTCGTCGCCGTCGCGGTCGTGGTGGCGGCAAGCGTGCCGGCTTCCGGCTCAGCGATGGCCGGCTCCTTCGATCCAGCGCTGACGCCGCGCATTGGGGTAGTGGCGGCGATTCCATCGGTGGACTGGGTGGAGACGACCGACCCGCCCAGTGGCATTCGCGCCTCGCTTCCGGGGAAGGCAGAGACCCGCGACGAGATCGTGTCGATCAAGGGCAGGAACGTCGACGTGCGCGGCTACTGGCTGGACACCGCGGAAGGAGGGGTCGGCTTCACGGTCCACGACATGCCCGACGACTTGTACACCCTGGAGGAGAATCTCCAGCGCCTCGTTGAGCGGTACATGATCACTACGGCGGAGCCTCTGACCAGTAGCAACGTGAAGAAGTCGACCGTTGACGGTCGGCCTGTGCTGGATGCGCGTCTCACTTCCGAGACCAACGGTGAACCCCTGGCCGGCTCGGTCCGTCTCATAGCCGACGACAAACACTTCGTGCAGGTCCTGTCCCTCGGTCCCCAGGCGAACGAGAAGGCCCTGAAAGCGGTGCACGAGCGGATCCTCGCCGGACTCCGCATCCCCAACCCCTAAAGCCGGTCCGGCGCCAGGTCGGCATGCCAGTTCCCGTCGAGCACGCAGACGACCTGCTGAAGTCGGACTTCCTCGGGCTGTTCGTATCAGTTCTCGCCCAGGCAGCCTGGAACTCCAACCTGCGCCTGGAGGGCGACGGCGAGCTCGATGAGTGGCGGCAGCGTATAGCCCAGCACTTCGTCTTCCTCCTGGACCACACTGCACCCGTTGCCTTCACGGAGAAGGCGGCCCGCGGCATGGACGTGGCGGTGGCGCTCGCAGACGGCCGCCTGCTCGCCACCCTGACCGACGTCGACTGGCCAGGCGGAGACCCCGCGTCCGCCCCCTGGACGGCCGGCCCGCTCTCCTTCGCAGACAAAGAGATCCTCGGCGGCATGACCATCAAGGCCATCAAGCTGTTTCGAGACCACCTCGGCTGCTCGATCCACGAGGCCCTGGACATCCTCCAATCCCGCTCTGAGCACCTGCGCCGCGAACATTCGGACGACTGAATGATGGGCCGCGCCAGCCAACCAACTGGATTCGCTGAGTAGACGCCTCCACTGGACGAGATAGGACACCCCCACCCTCGAACGCTGCGATGACTCTCCGCGGCCGCCCCCCAAGATCTGTGCGAGAACCGAGTCGCGACGTCGTTTTGACGCGACATTGGGAGTCGCACGCTCGCGCGAATAGGCAGTGTTCATGAGAACGGGAGGCAGCGTCCCGGGCTTGGCTCCACGGCCGCTTGAAATCCGCGTGTGGCGAGGAGGCCCGGGACTTTGAGTGCAAACTGCGCGGTGTGTCGCGGGTGAGGACTCCGACGACGCCCAACCTGACCTGGCAGAAAGAGCCTCCAAGCCCACAGCGGGCACCTGCTGAACCGGCGGACCATTGTGCTCCTTCCCCCGGAACGCATGACTGGCGGGTGGTGCCGTACCAGTTCAGCCACATGTGACGTTTCTGCGGCTGATGTTCTTTGAGAGCGGTTTGTGGAGGTCGGGGGAGGGCATTCTTCCCGCCGGTTGTCGCCCTGCCATGCCAGCTCAGCGTGGGGCGTCGTGGCTGCCCCCTCATGGGCAAGGCCCAGCCGGATCAGTGCAGACACGACACGCGTGGGCCGGGGTAGGCCCGGCCGCGGGAAAGGAGACATCATGGCGTTAGCTCCTGGCAAGACCTACCAAATCGTGAACAAGCGCTCTAACTTGGCGCTCACTCCGAAGTCGTGGTCGACCGGACCGTCGACGGTGGACCAGTACGACATCCAGGCCTCCGGCGCGGGAAACGCGATCAGCCAGACGTGGCACCTATTCCCGATGGACGGCAACGACTACCTCCTGGTGAACAAGCGCGGCGGTATGGCGCTCACGCCGGAGTACTGGTCGACAGGCCCCTCGGGTTTGGACCAATACCACATCCAGCGGGAGGACAAGCGTCCCCATCAGCTGTGGAACCTGGTCGACCGGGGCTCGGGCTGGTATCAGGTCATCAACAAGGCCAGCGGCCTCGCGATCACGCCGGAGCGCTGGTCCGGCGGGCGGTCGGCGGTGGACGTGTACTACGCGCAGCAGCCGGGCGACGCGAACTTCGACTCCCAGCTGTGGAAGTTCCAGCTCGTCGACACGTACAGGCCGGTCACGGATCTGCAGCCGGTGCCGTGGCCTGCGGACGGTGTGGGTGATGTGATCCGCCTGACCGGGCACACCGTGCCGGAGCCGGCGCGGACTCCGGAGGTGCTGATCGGCCAGGTGGCCGTTCCCTTCGCCGTTCAGGACGGCGGCGGCTCCGCCGACCAGCAGGCGCAGCACAACCCGTACCTGATCTTCAAGCAGTACGGCTACTGGGAGCGGGTGTTCTACTACGAGCACTCCGGTCTCTCCCAGTACGAGGAGAAGCAGCGGACCACCATCGGGCTGACCACGTCGAACAGGACCGAGGTCGAGCGGACGACGAGTATCTCCGTCACGGCGGAGGCGGGTTTCGTCTTCAAAGGCTTCTCCGCCGGGATCAGCACCACCGTCACCGACCAGCTGCGGGTCCTGCGCGCCACGGAGGAGACCGAGTCCAGCGAGAAGGAGGACATCATCACCCGGACGTATTTCGTCGGCGACCGGGTCACCGAAGCCCTCTGGTACCGGGGCGATCACTTCGTCCTGCAACGCATCGACGGCAGCCAGGTCGCGGAATGGCGTACCCGCTCTAAGAGGAGCTCGGTTCTCGACGGCTGGCCTAGGGCGGGCGACGCGGCGTCCTGGCCGGAGCGCGGAGACGACGAGACCGCCAAGGCCTGGCCGGAGTGACCCAAGCCGAGTCGTAGCGGCACCGAGCGGCCCGCAGAACCGGGGTACCGCAACGCCCTGCCGGAGGTCATCACGGACAAGGCCGAGCACCGGCGACCGCAGCCGGCCGGTGCTCGGCGTACGGCACGACCCAGTTGCATCGGCCGGATCCGAAGCCCTGCCCTGAGTTCTCTACCCCGAGTCCCGGGCCCTGGGATCGTTTCCGCAGGTCGGCGGTCGGCACCTGCGGCGTCACGCCCGGATCGCCCCAGCTACTGGCCGGTCAGTTGCCCCGTGGTGTCCGAGCCGGGATTTCGGGGCCTGGTCGCCATGACTGACTCCCAAACTCGTCCATGGAGCCTTGTGACGGGGTGGCCTGCCTGTCCGCTATGGCCAGGTAGACCACCCATTTCGTGGTGCTGCCGAGTCGCGCTGGCCCCGGGTACATCGCCCTATCCGCGTCGCTTACCTCTTCTCACAGGCCAGAGGAACAGTCCGCCCTCGTGGTCAAGTTCCCCGGGGGAGCCTGTCGGTTCTCGCCGCGTCCTGGGCGGGCTGTGGGTGATGATGGGCCTGTGAGCACCACCACCGTCGACCGGCCTGTCTCCCACGAGCCCAGGCGCGCGCTGTTCCCTGATCAGGTCCGGGGGCTCGACGCGGTGGTCCGCCATCTGCAGCGCCCTGGTAGCCGCGGGCTGTATGTGTCGGCGACGGGTACGGGGAAGACGGTCGTCGGTATCCGGGCCGCGCTCGCGCTGCGCGCCCGCCTGGTCCTGGTGGTGGTCCCCACGCTGGACCTGGCTGCGCAGACGGCGTTGGCGTGGCGGTCGGACGGCTACGCGCGCCACCTGATCATCGTCTCCTCGATGGACACCGCAGGCCACGCCGCGCTCACAGCGGCGCAGGTCGGCTCGACTGGCAGCCCGGCTGCACTGTCCGCACTGCTGTCGGTGGTCGGCCCGGGCCCGGATCAAATCCCCTTCCTCACCGTGGTGTGCACCTACGACTCCCTGGACAAGATCCGCGACGCCCAGCACACCGGCCGCCCCGTGCCGCCGTTCGACCTGGCGATCATGGACGAGGCGCACCGGATTGCGGGCCGCGCGGACAAGAAGTGGACGGTCATCAACGACGCCTCGGCCATCCACGCGGATCGCCGGCTCTACATGACTGCGACCCCGCGCAGCTTCGCCGCCCCCGAGGTGGCAGAGTCCGCCAGCCGGATCCCCCCGCGCCGCCACCACGCGACCGCCGAGCCGGCCGACGCGTCCGCGAACTCGATGGACAACGAGGCCGTCTACGGCCGGAAGATCTTCGAGTACCCCCTGGCAACCGTCATCGCGGACGGCCGAGCCCCCCCAGCGGGCCGCCGACCTGGCCGCACTCGACCCCCACTGGCAGCTCCCGCACGGCCCCGATTGGCACCGCAAATACCACCTGCTGCGCCACCACCTCGAAACCGGCCGCCCCCTCACCGCCGACACCACCGCTGGTAGCGTCAGTCTCGGCGGCTGGGCCGTCCGCCAGCTCACCCAATGGACACCCTGGAGACCGGCCAGCGCCAGCTCCTGGAAGCCCTCGGCATCACTCCGACCGCCACCAGCCTGGCCCCCCGCCCGACAGCCCGTCGCACCTTCGCCCAGACCGTCCAGCTCCTTGAACTGTTCCTCCACCGCGAACACCGCGCCCCCACAGGCCGCGAAACCATCACCGTCGACGGCGACACCGTCAAGATTGGCCCCTGGTTCGCCAAGACCCGCACCAAAATGCGCGCTGGCCAACTCAACCCACGGGGCCGGCGGGGCCCTGCAAGCCCGGGCCCCGCCAGCATCAAGCCATGGCCGTTACCGGGAACTTGCACCGCTGGACGCACGTCACGATGTCCCCGCTCGCGGGGTCCACGCCTTCGTCCACGATGAGCTCCCGAGCCCCCGGCGCACCCACTGCCCGCAGCTACGTCCGCGACAGCGACGGAATCACAATCACGCTCATCGGCGTGCAGACGTCCGTGGCGGCTCATGTCCTCACGGTCGACCCCGAGCGCCTCGACCGCAAGGCCGTCGCCCAGGCACTTGACGACATCGCGGGGACCTGCCGGAGCGTCCGGGGGGAACTGCGTACGACGCTGGAGGTGCTGCGGGCGCCCGACACGGTCGTGGGCGCGGATCTGGGAGCGGGGGCCGATTCCTTGTCCGGTTCTGCTTCCGGGGCCGAGGACATGCGGGGGCCGCTGCCCGGGATCGACGGACTGGCCGGTCTCGTGGAGGCCGGCCGGGTGGCCGGGGCCGAGGTCGAACTGTCCGTCCGCGCGGACGGCATCCCGCCCTCCGTGGGCGTCGCCGCGTACCGGATCGTGCAGGAGGCGCTCCCAACGCCGTACGTCACGGTGGCCGCGAGGACCTCACCGTGCGGGTGGGTCTGTGGGCCGCGGACGGCGTACTGCGGGTGAGTGTCAGGGACGACGGCTCGGGCGGGGACGCCGGCTCGGGCGGCGGGGTGGGCCCGTCCGACGGCCGGCCGGGGTTCGGGCTCGTCGGAATGCGGGAGCGGGGCCCGTAGCGTGGGCGGCACACTGGACGCCGGTCCGGGGCCCGCCGAGGGCTTCGAAGTGACGGCCACACTGCCGCTGTCCCGGGAGGGCGAGGTTCGATGACCATCCGCGTACTGCTGGCCGACGACCAGAACCTCGTACGGGCCTCCTTCGCGATGCTCGTTTCGTCGGCCGGGGACATGGAGGTCGTCGCCGAGGCGGGCACCGGGCGGGAGGCCGTGGCGCTGGCCCGGTCGGCGCGGGCCGATCTCATCGTGATGGACATCCGCATGCCCGACCTCGACGGGATCGAGGCGACCCGGCTCATCGCCGCCGACGAGGATCTCGCGGGGGTGAAGGTGCTCGTCCTGACGACGTACGAGACCGACGAGCACATCGTCGAGGCACTGCGGGCCGGTGCGTCCGGCTTCCTCGTGAAGGACATCAGGCCGGCCGAACTCCTCGACGCCATCAGGACGGTGGCCGCGGGGAGTCCCTCCTCTCGCCCGGTCCCACCTCGCGGCTGATCGCCCGCTTTCTGCGCGCGCCGAACACCGCGACGACATCCGCGGTGGGCGGGCCGAGCGGGCTGTCCGAACGGGAGCGGCAGGTGCTCGCGCTGGGCGCGCGCGGTCTCAACAACTCCGAGATCGCCGTCGCGTTGGGACTCAGCCCGCTGACCGCGAAGACGCATGTCAGCCGGATCATGGGCAAGTTGGGGGCACGGGACCGGGCGCAGCTCGTGATCGTGGCGTACGAGTCGGGGCTTGTGATACCTGGGACTGTCTGAGTCCGGGCCGACTTCGGTTCGGGTTCAGGTTGCGTTCCGGGGGTCGGTTGCACGGTCCCTCAACTCCCTGAGTTTGCGCGGGGGCCGTCGCTCCGCCTACGGTTCTCCGCCACCTGGCCCTGGCGAGACAAGCTGACCGGCGCATCCAGCGTCGGCGCAGGGGCGGATGTGTGCGAGTCGAAGGGGTGCTTGCTCTTGTGCGTGTGTCCTGGTGCGATTCCGTCGGCCGGGAGGGCGGTGGCGTGGAGAGGGGCGGGGCGTGAGGCGTACACGAACGCCGAGGGCCAGGAGCCCGACCTGACGAGGTGGTTCTCGTGTAGGTGGTGGGTCTGTGTTTCAGGGGGATGTCCGTGTTGTTCTGCCGGTGGCGGAACACGGGTCGGATCGGGTTTGGTGGTTAGTACGGTCGGGTGTCATGACGGAGATTGTGGGGCGTGTGGTTGAGTATTCGGCTGATGGTTTGACGATGGTCGGGTA
>NZ_SSBM01000041.1:0-48682 GCF_004795115.1 Streptomyces sp. A0592 | reverse complement strand
CGCCCCAGCACGGGCCGAGGCAGCAACGGCTGCACGAGTTCCCACTCAGCGTCCGACAGTTCATGGCGACGTATCACCCGACCATGATCCACAACGCAAGATCACTTTGACGACAGACCCTAGGGCGCGTCCGCCCGACCCGTACGCGCGAGCGCCCGTGCCCCGGAGGATTCCGGTGCACGGGCGCTTTCGCGTCCTCGCGGCAGGAGGAGGACTAGGAGGACTGGTCCGTCAGGATCGCCGGGTCCGAGAGGCCGGCCGCGCCGGTCTCCACCTTCCCGGCGAAGCGGCGGCCGAAGTCCGCGGTCTCGGACGCGGTCACCGTCACGTCGTACCAGCGCCGCGTGTTCTTCAGGGAGACGCTGTGGGTGACGGTGGCGCCCTTCGCGACCGTGAGCCGCTTGGCCCCTCCGCCGTAGGCGTTGGTGACCGTGAGGGTCGCCGTCGACGCCCCCGCATTGGTGAGGGTGAGGTCCAGGTTGCCCGTGGTGGCGTTGTGGCGGGCGGTGACTTCGGGGCCCGGGGTGGTGCCGGGGTTGCGGAAGCCGCGCAGGAAGCCGTTGGGTCCGTGGACGGTCAGGTCGGTGACCCCGGCCGAGTAGCGGGTGTTCCAGGTGTCCGAGATCGACGTGCCGGCCTCGGTCGTGTAGGTCCAGGGGGCGTCGGTGCGGTTGGCGGAGGTGACGTGGAACTGTGCGCCCAGGTCCGCGCCGCCGCTGAAGGTCAGCCGGAACTTCCCCTCTGCGGTCAGGGCCGCGCCGTCGACGTACGGGGCGTACTTCAGCGGGCGGGTACGGCACTGGCCCTTCTCCTGGCGCGGCATCGCCCCCACGGCCGGCGGGGTCGCCCGGAAGTCGGGGTGCCGCTCGCGGTCCTGCGGCTCCCACAGGCCGGTGTCGGGCAGCGACACCGTGGAGGTGTCCTTGCGGGCGAAGTCGAAGGCAGAGGTCAGGTCACCGCAGACGGCACGCCGCCAGGGCGAGATGTTCGGCTCCTGCACCCCGAAGCGCTTCTCCATGAAGCGGACCACGGAGGTGTGGTCGAAGGTCTCGGAGCAGGAGTAGCCGCCGGTGCTCCAGGGCGAGACGACGAGCATCGGGACGCGCGGGCCGAGCCCGTACGGCCCGGCGACGTAGCCGGCCTTGCCGGGGAAGACGTCGAGGGCGGTCGGCGTGGTCGACAGGCCCTGGGCCGCATCGGCCGGGGCGTACGGCGGGACGACGTGGTCGAAGAAGCCGTCGTTCTCGTCGTAGGTGATGAACAGGGCGGTACGGGCCCACACGTCGGGGTCCGACGTCAGCGCGTCCAGCACCTGCGCGATGTACCAGGCGCCGAAGTTGGACGGCCAGTTCGAGTGCTCGCTGAAGGCCTCGGGGGCGGCTATCCAGGACACCTGCGGCAGGGTGCCGGCGGCGACGTCGGCGCGCAGCCGGTCGAAGTAGCCCTCGCCGGCCTTGGCGTTCGTGCCGGTGCGGGCCTTGTCGTGGAGCGGGTCGCCGGGCTGGGCGCCCCGGTATTTGTTGAAGTAGAGCAGTGAGTTGTCGCCGTAGTTGCCGCGGAAGGCGTCGTTGATCCAGCCCCAGGAGCCGGCGGCGTCCAGGCCGTCGCCGATGTCCTGGTAGACCTTCCAGGAGATCCCGGCCGCCTCCAGGCGCTCGGGGTAGGTGGTCCAGTCGTAGCCGAGCTCGGCGTTGTTGAGGACCGGGCCGCCACCCTTGCCGTCGTTGCCGGTGTGGCCGGACCAGAGGTAGTAGCGGTTGGGGTCGGTCGAGCCGATGAACGAGCAGTGGTAGGCGTCGCAGATGGTGAACGCGTCGGCGAGGGCGTAGTGGAAGGGGATGTCCTCGCGTGTCAGGTGGGCCATGGTGGCGGGCGTCTTGGCGGGCACCCAGTTGTCGTACTTGCCCTTGTTGAAGGCGCTCTGTCCGCCGGCCCAGTCGTGGTTGAGGCCCTGGAAGTACTCCATGCCGAGGTCGTCGGACGGCGGGCGGAAGGGCAGCGTCACCTTGCCCGCGTTGTCGGCCTGGTGCCAGACGGACTTGCCGCTGGGCAGGGTCACGGGGCGCGGGTCGCCGAAGCCGCGGACGCCGCGCAGGGCGCCGTAGTAGTGGTCGAAGGAACGGTTCTCCTGCATCAGGACCACGATGTGCTCGACATCGGCGATGGTGCCCGTCGTCCCCTGCGCGGGGATGGCGGCGGCGCGCGCGATGCTCTCGCCCAGCAGGGTCAGGGCGGCGGCGCCGCCCGTGAGCTGGAGAAAGCGGCGACGGTTGAGTTCTGCCATGGGGTGACGACCTCTGCTTCGTTCGCGGGTGGTGGAGCGCTCACAAGAACAGCGCGCCCGGAGGACCGGAGAGGGTGCCGGATGTGACGTCGGCGGGTACGGCAGGCGAACGACGGGCGGATTCCACCCGAGTTCGGCGCGCCGCCCTCAGCACCCCCGTTCGTACTCGACCTGGGTGAGGGGGTTGCCGTCACCGAAGTCGTAGGGGCGGTCGGCGCCGGTCTCCGCGAAACCGCACTTGATGTAGAAGCGACGGGACTGCGGGGTGTCGCGCAGGGTCCACAGGTGGGCGCGGGTGACACCGTCGGCGCGCAGGTGCTCCAGCGTCCCGGTCATCAGGGCCGCGGCGACGCCCGTTCCCCAGCTGTCGGGGTGGCTGTAGAAGGAGAGGATCTCGGCGGCGCCGGGCCTGGTCGAGGACGAGCGGAAGACGGACATGGCCACCGGCCGGCCGTCCCCTTCGGCCAGCAGGATCGTGGCGTCCTGCGCCGCGAGCCGTGCGTGCCAGCGGGTGAGCCTGCTCGCGATCCCGTCCGCGGCGAACCCCGGATCGAAGAAGGGCGCGTACGCCGCTTCCCAGGCGGCGGCGTGGATCCCGCCGAGGACGTCTCCGTCGCCCGGGCCTGCGCGGCGCACCGTGAACTTCGTTTCCACTAGCCGTTGATCCCTTCCAGGGCGTCGGTGAGCGTACGGACGCAGGCCCGGTCGGCGAGGATCCGTACGCCGCGCCAGGGCCGGCCGAGCCGTTCCTCCTGCGCGAGGATCCTGTGCAACAGGGGCGCCGCCGAAACAGCCGGGGCACCGATCTCCCCGAAGGTCCGGACGGCCTCCCGTACCGGTAGGGCCGGATCGCCGTCCCAGGCCGGGTCGACCTCGGCCAGCAGCACCGGCACGGCAGGCTCCGGGTCGCCGGTGATCCGCCAGTACGCGTGCGCGGCGTAGGTCCTGGTCCACGCTCCGGGCGCATCCATCAGGCGGCGCACGGGCGTTGTGTGTACGGCGGCCAGCGGGCCGAGGTCGGCGAGGAAGGGCAGGCCGTGGCTGGCGGTCCCCGACCGCACGGCCGCCCCGCACACGTCGAGGGCGAGGGCGAGGGCGAGGGCGGGATCACCGGTGACGTTCCAGTGCGCCCAGGCGGCGCGGCGCGGGTACGGGTGCGCGGGGGTCACGCGGCCGGTGGCGTACGCGGCCAGCCGGTCCGCGGTCACGGCCGCCGCGGGCCCGATCCGGCCGAGCACGCGCATCGCGTCGTAGGCGAATTGCGTACCGAGGCGGCCCGCCACGTCGTCCACGGCGGGTGCGGCGGCCGGGCCGCAGAGCGCGAGGACTTCGAGGGCGGTGGTGTTCCCGTGGTAGCCGTCGCCGTCGCGCCGCAGCTTGGTGCGCATGACCGCGGCCAGCTCGGCCGGGGGCAGCGCGGCCATGACACGGGCCTCCGGGCGGTTGCACGGAAGCCCGCCGTGCTCGGCGAGGGAGTGCAGGGCCGGTAGGGCGCACAGGTCACCCGTTCCCGCGAGGGCGAGCACCGTCACGCCGTGGCCGACGGCGGTCCCGAAGGCCCCTGCCGGCGGCGGAGGTCCACGGCGATCCGGTCGGTGTGCCGGGCGATGGCCGTGCCGGCCTGGATCAGCACCCGCCCGGCGTCGTAGCTCGGCTCCTCGGAGCACACCGCCTCGACGACGTCGTCCCAGCAGGCCGGATCCGGCCGCCGCTGCCGCAGTACGGTCTCGGCGGCTTCGGCGAGTCCGCTCACGCGGCAGCGTGTGCGACGAACCCGTTCCAGGCGTCAGGGGTGAGGGCGAGGCGGGCACCCTCGGGCCGCTTGGAGTCCCGGACGAGGACCGTGCCGGGGGTGCGGGCGACCTCGACGCAGTCGGCGCCGTCGGCCGTGCTGTAGCTGCTCTTGACCCACGCGAGGGCGGAGAGGCCCTCGCCCGACGGCTTGATGGTCATGTCTCCCCCAGTACCTTTTCGATGAACGTCAGCGACGCCCGCGGCGTCATGGCCTGTGCCCGGATCATGCCATAGCGCATGTCAAGGATCTGGACCTCTTTGGGTTCGGTGATCAAGCGACTGGCCAGCTGAACGTCGTTGTGCCCCAAGGTCGTTCCGTCCCTGAGACGCATGACCTTGAACGACGAGGCGAGCCCGGAATGCTCCTCGACCGCGATGGGCATCACCTGGATCTCCACGGTGCGCAACCGGCCGACCTCCAACAGGTGTTCCAACTGGCCGCGCAACACCATCTTGCCCCCGATGGGCCGCCGAAGGACAGCCTCTTCCTGTACGACGGTCAGGAGCGGGGCCGGATGTCGCCGGAGGATCTCCTGGCGGGCAAGCCGCGCAGCGACCAGACGTTCGACCTCGCCCTCCGAGAAGCCCGGGCGCCTCAGCCCGAACAGGGCGCGGGCGTACGCCTCCGTCTGGAGCAGGCCCGTCACCACGACGTTGTCGTACGACCCGATCTCCACCGCCTGGGATTCCAACTTGGCCAGATCCCGGACCTTCTTGGGATAGCGGGCCCTTTCGACATCGGCCTTCATCGCGGCGATTTTCCCGCCCGCCCCGAGGACCTCGTCCGCCTTGTCCAGGAACTCCGGGCGCGGAATACGGGCTCCTCGCTCGATCTTGTAGATCAGATTCGCCCCGTATCCCATCCGCTCACCGAATGAGGTTCGGTCTAAGCCCGCCGCCTCGCGCCACATTTTCAGCTGGCGCCCCACTGTGGCGATGACCGCCCCGGATTCGTCCTCCGGGTCGAGTTCCCAGCTCGACTCGTCGGCACCGTCGGTCGTGTTCACATCCGCCTCCCCTTGGACCGCGAGGACACCACGGGACCGCTCTGGACAACCGTCGTACACAGCGCCCTCAACTCTGTTCAGCGTACGCACGGATGGCCACGCTGAGTCACGTGAATCAGGAAATCTCCCTCGTCGCCACACTCCCCTCCACCCCGCGCGGAGCCCGCGCCGCACGTGCGCTCACGGTGGCCCAACTCGCTGAGCAAAGGCATCCGTTCGAGGATGCGGCACAGGTCGTCGCCGAACTCGCCGCGAACGCCGTGACCCACGGCAGGGTACGCGGGCGGGACTTCCGGCTCGCGCTGCGCCTCGCGCCGGGGCCTACGCTCCGTATCGAAGTGACCGACACGCGGCAGGAGTTCGGCCCGCCCGCCCTCTGCACCGCGCCGGACGCGGAGGCGGAGTCGGGGCGGGGTCTGGTGCTGGTGTCCGCGCTCGCCGCGCGGTGGGGGACGACTCTCGGGCCGGCGCCACTGAAGACGGTGTGGGCGGAAATTGATGTGGCGAGTCCGATTTCACCGGATCGAGGTTTCCACGACCCGGTGGATCAATATCCGGTGCCGCACGACGCCTAAAGACCAATAACCGGAGGGAAACGACCTTCCATACCTCCCCCCTCCCCCTCTCACCCGGTCGGGTGAATCACCCCAACCGGGCTGGCGCATACGCCAATTCGCCGGGCACTCTGAATCCCGACAACCCCAAAAACGCATTCGGCCCCCGGCCGGGACGGCAATCCCGGGCGAGGGCCTGACCACATCGGAAGAAGCACCTTCCCCATGGCTGACCAGCAGCTTAGCGCGCCTGCGCGCGTCCCGTCGGGTATCCGGCACGTCAACCACGACCACCGCCGCGGCTACGTCAAGATCGGCAACCATCTCGCCCAGCACCGCGAGCTGAGCATGGCGGCGATCGGCCTGGCCACGCACATCCAGTCGCTCCCGACCGGCTCCAAGGTGACCATCAAGGACCTCGCCGAACGCTTCCCGGAGGGCGAGGTCCGCATCGCCACCGCCCTGCGCGAGCTGGAGCGGTACGGCTACCTGGCCCGCTTCCAGGAGCGGCTGCCGACGGGGCGCGTCGTGACCTGCACGATCTCGTACAACAACCCTCCCGCGATGGCCGAGGCGAGCCGCGAGCCGCAGATGCCGCCGCAGCGGCCGGAGCCGAAGCGCGTCGCCCGGCCCGAACCGGACCCGGACCCGGAGCCCGTGCCCGTGCCCGTACCCGTGCCCGAAACGGTCCCGTCCGAGGCCGAGTCGGAGGCGCGGGAACTGCTGGCCCGGCTGCGCCTGCGCGACCCGCGGCTGCTGCTGTCCGAGCGGGACACCGTACGGCTGGCGCCCGCCGCGGCGGAATGGCTGGAGCGCGGGCTGACCCCGAGCGCCGTCACGGCGACCCTCACGCGCTCGCTTCCGACCGCGCCGATCCACTCCCCCGCCGCGCTGCTCGCCCACCGCCTGCGGGAGCTGCTGCCGCCCCGCCTGCCGGATCCCCGGTCCCCCCACCCGGCCGGCCCGGACCGCACCGTCCACCCCCTCCGCACCTGCGACGGCTGCGAACGCGCCTTCCGCTCCCCCACCCCCGGCCACTGCCGCAGCTGCGCACCGCCACCCACCCCCCGAACGGCGGCCGCCGCCTGAGGACGAAAGGGATGTCCGGCCATGACCGCCCGGCGGGGGCGCCCCGCATGCGAGAGTGCGGGAATGGAACAGGAGCCCTTGGACGCCGAGGACCACGCCTCGGTACGCCTCGCCGCACAGCGGCTGTCGACGCACCACGACACCGGGTCGCTGGACGAACACTTGCAGCGGTGGGCGGGGTTCGTGGCGGAAGTCGAAGAGGGGATCGACGCGATGTGGGCGTGCCAGTTCGACCACGACGCCCGCGCCCGGGACTGGCTCCACGACGCCTGGCCGATCCTGACCGAGCGGGTCCGACGGATCCATCAGCCACAGCTCGACGCCCTCGACGAGCGGTTCCGCGCCGCGACGGCCCCCATCACACCGCTCGGCATGACCCCGGCCGAGATGGCCGAACGACCCGAGTGGTGGCTGTACCGCTACCCGCTGAGGGTGACCGGGGACCCCGCCGATCCGCTGCCCCCCGCGTGGTCACCGGAGCCCGACCGCATCGAGTGACGGCTTGCGCGGGCTACAGCAAATCGTCGGCGGCCCGGTCCAGGAAGGACTGCAGTGCGGCCAGCTGCACCCGTACCGCCTCGGCGAACTCGGCGTCGGCCTTCGCCACGTCCACGCCCTCGGGGCCCTTGGCGTACCAGTCCGTCGCCAGCTCGCCCACGCGCTCGGAGCGCGCGTCGATCGCCGCCAGGTCTTTCCTCCCCTCGGGCGGTGCCACGAGGCGGGCCGTCGTGAGGGCCCGCGCGAGGTCCGTGTTGGCCGGCGCGTACCCGCCCTCGAACTGGCGCCGCCTCTCCTGCGCGGTCTTGGCCGGGTCGAGGCTGAGGGTCAGCAGCTGGGTGGACTGCTGCACGTACTTGTTGGCGGTCGCCGCGAGTTCCACGTAGGCGGCCCGGCGGATGTCCGACCGGCGGGCCTGCGCCTCCTCCCGACGGGTGTCCTTGGCCTCGAAGTAGGCGAGCGTGCTCCCGGTGAGGCCGGCCAGGGCGCCGATCAGCGCCCCCGCGAGCGCGGCGGTCGTCGTACTCGGCTGCCTCCGGCGCCCATTCGCCCCGTCATCGGCCTTGTCCTTCTTCTGCGTCATGCATTACCCGTACCGCGGCCGACCCTGCCCGGCACCCGCAACCACCTGGAGGCACGAACACCACCGGGACCGCTCGAAGGAATTACGTCGGACGATCACGCCCGCTCTCACCCCCGCCCTGATCATTTACAGGTTCGGCAATTCCTCCGAATGGACCTCGGGGAATGCGGGCAGGTTCTCGAAGCACCCCTCGCGGGCGGCGCGGGCCCCGACGCCACGATCCGGCGCCTGGTTGCGTGACATGCGTCACGACGGGAACCCCGGCGCCGAAGAGCTCCCCGGGCGTGCCACCCCATCGACATTTCGACATTTGTCCGTTTTGGATTCGACATTCCCCTCTCCTACGGGAACGGAATCTCAGCTACCGCCTTAGCCGCCCCCTACTTCCCTGGTCACGGCCGTTCCTGAATGCACATCACATGGTTGTGCAAGTGACCTGATCGTGACCATGCACGATCAACGGCCCGTTTCAAGCCGCGTGCCGAATCCCCCGGGTGAGCGCGAAACGGAAACTTGCCAGGTCAATGGCGGGCTTCTAAGAATGTCGACCATTCCGGCGTCCCGCAGTTCCGGCGCCGGAAGCTTCGCGAACACCGAATGGGGTCACGCATGCAGAAGCATCGGAAGAAGAAGCAGTACCGGAAGATAATCATCGGGGTCAGCGCTCTCGGAATCGTGGGTGTCCCCACGGCCGCCATGGCCTGCTTCGACACGGGCGGCGACGACACCGGCCGCACCCGTACCGCGAGCCACCAGGCGCAGCGCCCGTGGCAGTACCAGCCCTCGGGCAACCCGGACCTCATGGTCCCGGTGGACGTCCCGACGACGCCGAGCAGCCCCGCTGCGCCCGCGCAGCCGGTCGAGGAGACCTCCCAGCCGCCGCAGGCACAGCCCCCGCAGGAACAGCCCTCGCAGCCCTCCCAGCCGCCGCAGGCACAGCCGCAGCCCGCGAAGCCGCCGGTCACCAAGAAGCCGCAGGCGCCGCAGCCGCCGAAGACCTCGCCCGCGCCGGCCGCCTCGGGCTCCGTCGCCGCGGTCCTCGCCCTGGTCAACCAGGAGCGCGCCGCCGCCGGATGCCAGGCCGTCACCCTGAACGCGAAGCTCACGAAGGCCGCGCAGGACCACAGCGCGGACATGGCCGCCACCAGCAACATGTCCCACACGGGCTCCGACGGCTCCGACCCGGGCGCGCGCATCACCCGCGCCGGCTACGCGTGGAGCACGTACGGCGAGAACGTCGCCTACGGCTACAGCACGCCCGAGAAGGTCATGGAGGGCTGGATGAACAGCCCCGGCCACCGCGAGAACATCCTGAACTGCTCCTTCAAGGAGATCGGCATCGGCCTCGCCCAGCCGAACCACTACTGGACCCAGGACTTCGGCACGGCCCGCTGACCCCCGCGCCACCCCGGAACGGCGGATGGCGGACCCCTCACAGGGTCCGCCATCCGCCGTTCCAGTTCGTCGGCCGCGGGAGAAGAGGCCGTTCAGCCCCCGTAGAAGAGTTCCTCGACCACCGCGCGGGCGCGGCGGGTGATGCGGCGGTAGTCGTCCAGCAGCTCGCCGACCGTGCCCTCCGCGTAGCCGAGGTAGCGGCCCACCGCCGCCAGTTCGCGGGCCTCGGAGGGGAAGGTGTCGCCGGCACGGCCGCGCACCAGCATCACCGCGTTGCGGACCCTGGTCGCCAGGACCCAGGCCTCGTCCAGGATCTGCGCCTCGTCGGTCGGGATCAGCCCGGCCGCGTGGGCGGCCGCGAGGGCCTCGCGGGTACGGGTGGTCCGCAGGCCCGGTTCGGCCCAGGCGTGCTGCATCTGGATCAGCTGGACGGTCCACTCGACGTCGCTGAGACCGCCGCGGCCCAGCTTGGTGTGCAGGGTCGGGTCGGCGCCGCGCGGCATCCGCTCCGACTCCATCCGGGCCTTGAGGCGGCGGATCTCCCGTACGGCGTCCTCGCCGAGGCCCTCGGCCGGGTAGCGCAGCGGGTCGATCAGCTCGATGAAGCGGCGGCCGAGCTCCTCCTCGCCGGCGACCGGCTCGGCCCGCAGCAGCGCCTGGCTCTCCCAGGTCAGCGACCAGCGCCGGTAGTAGGCGGCGTAGGAGGCCAGGGTGCGCACCAGAGGGCCGGAGCGGCCCTCGGGGCGCAGGTCGGCGTCGATGAGCAGCGGCGGGTCGGCGGTGGGCAGCTGGAGCAGCCTGCGCATCTCGGCGATGACGGTCTGGGCGGCCTTGGCGGCCTCTTGTTCGTCGACGCCCTCGCGGGGTTCGTGGACGAAGAGGACGTCGGCGTCGGATCCGTAGCCGAGTTCGTGGCCGCCGAAGCGGCCGACGCCGATGACGGCGAAACGGGTGGGCAGCGTGTCACCGAAGTGCGACTGCACGGCGGCGCGCAGGGCGCCCGCGACGGTCGCGGCGGTGAGGTCGGAGACGGCCCCGCCGACCCGGTCGACGAGGGCTCCGTGGTCCTCCTCGGCCGGGTTGTCCTCCGTACCGTAGGAGCCGATGATGTCGGCCGCGGTGGTCCGGAAGAGTTCGCGGCGGCGCACGCCGCGGGCGGCGGCGACGGCCGTCTCCGGGGTCTCGGCTCGGCCGACGGCGGCGAGGACCTCCTGCTGGAGGGCCTCGTGCGTACGGGGCTGCAGGCCTTCGGGGTCGCCGAGCAGGGCCACCGCCTCGGGGGCCCGCATCAGCAGGTCGGGGGCGAGGCGTCCGGCGGAGAGCACGCGGGCGAGGTTCTCGGCGGCGGCGCCCTCGTCGCGCAGCAGGCGCAGGTACCAGGGGGTCTTGCCGAGGGCGTCGGAGACCTTGCGGAAGTTCAGCAGGCCGGCGTCCGGATCGGCGGAGTCGGCGAACCAGCCGAGCATCACCGGCAGCAGGGTGCGCTGGATGGCGGCCTTGCGGGTGACGCCGGAGGCGAGGGCTTCGAGGTGGCGCAGGGCCGAGGCCGGGTCGGCGTAGCCGAGGGCTTCGAGGCGCTGGCCGGCGGCGCGCGGCGAGAGCCGGGTCTCGCCCGGGGTGAGCTGGGCGACGGCGTCGAGCAGCGGCCGGTAGAAGAGCTTCTCGTGCAGGCGCCGGACGACGGAGGCGTGCCGGCGCCAGGCCTTGTTGAGTTCGGCGACGGGTTCGGTGCGCAGGCCCATGGACCGGCCGAGGCGCCGCAGGTCGTTCTCGTCCTCGGGGACCAGGTGGGTGCGGCGCAGCCGGTAGAGCTGGATGCGGTGCTCCATGGTGCGCAGGAAGCGGTACGCGTCGTGCAGCTGGGCGGCGTCGGCGCGGCCGACGTAGCCGCCGGCGGCGAGGGCGTGGAGGGCGTCGAGGGTGGTTCCGGAGTGCAGGGTGGCGTCGCTGCGGCCGTGGACGAGCTGGAGCAGCTGGACGGCGAACTCGACGTCGCGCAGACCGCCGGGGCCGAGCTTGAGTTCGCGGTCGACCTGGGCGACGGGGATGTTGTCGACGACGCGGCGGCGCATCTTCTGGACGTCGGGGACGAAGTTCTCGCGTTCGGCGGCCTGCCAGACCAGGGGGCTTATGGCGTCGATGTAGTCGGAACCCAGGGTCTCGTCGCCGGCGACGGCCCGGGCCTTGAGGAGGGCCTGGAACTCCCAGGTCTTGGCCCAGCGCTGGTAGTAGGCCAGGTGGGAGGCGAGGGTGCGGACGAGGGGTCCGTTGCGGCCCTCGGGGCGGAGGTTGGCGTCGACGGGCCAGATGGTGCCCTCGACGGTGGTGTCGGAGCAGATCCGCATCAGGTGCGAGGCGAGACGGGTGGCGGCCTGGAGCGCCTTGCCCTCGTCGGCGCCGGCGGCCGCGTCGCCGACGAAGATCACGTCGACGTCGGAGACGTAGTTGAGCTCGTTGCCGCCGCACTTGCCCATCGCGATGACGGCGAGGCGGCAGAGCGCCGCGTCCTCGGGGGCGGCGGCGGAGGCGATCCGCAGGGCGGCGCGCAGGGTGGCGGTGGCGAGGTCGGCGAGCTCGGCGGCGGTCTGGGCGACGTCGATGGTGCCGCAGACGTCGCGGGCCGCGATGGAGAGCAGACAGCGGCGGTAGGAGACGCGCAGGGCGACGGGGTCGTGGGCGTCCGCGAGGCCGCGCTCGAACTCGGGCAGTCCCGGGTGCAGGTCGGCGGCCTCGTACGTGACGAGGCCGAGCCAGTCGCGGGGGTGGCGGGCGAGGTGGTCGCCGAGGGCCTCGGAGGCGCCGAGTACACCGAGGAGGCGGTCGCGGAGGGGTTTGGCGCTGACCAGGGTGTCGAGGAGCCCGGGGAGCTCGCCGTCGGGCTGCGCCTCGGCGAGGCGGACCAGCCCGCGCAGGGCGAGGTCGGGGTCGGCGGTCGCGCCGAGGGCGTCGAGGAGTACGGGATCGGCGCGTACGGCGGCGAGTGCCTCGGAGTCGAGCAGCCGGGCGGCCGCGGAGGGGTCGGTGAAACCGCTGCGGAGCAGCCGGATGAAGGTGCTGCTCCTGCGTCCCGGGACCGTCATCCCGCCGCCTCCCGCGGTCGTCGCTGCCACTGCCTTGGCTCTGCGTTGCACTGCCCTGACCTGCCTGGGTCGAGCCTAGCCGGAGCAGGCGTTCGACTCACCGGGACGTACCATGGCCTGGATTATCGGATTATCCGAATATTTATGGCGTCATGGGGCCCGCTCCCCGCCGACCGGCCACGAGGAGCCCCATGTCCGACGGACACCCCCGCCCCGGTCCCACCGCGGGCGACGGTGTCCCGCCGGGGCCCTGGCCAGCGGATCCGGCGTACGGGCAGTACGGGTCGTACGGGCAGCACGGGTCGTACGGGCAGCACGGGTCGTACGGGCAGCACGGGTCGTACGGGCCGTACGGGCAGTACGCGTGGAACGAACAGCCCGGACCTCAGCAGTACCACCAGTCCCACCTGCCTCACCAGCACCAACACCCCGAGTCCGTACGTGAGTTTCACCATGCCCAGCAGGCCGAGTGGAACGGCCTGCCGCCGCAGGCCCAGCAGGGGCACGAGTTCCAGCAGCCGCACACGGCCCACCCCGACCGGCAGAGCCCTCTGCCGCCGCAGGCGCAGCACGCCTACGGACACCAGCAGCCGTACCCGGCCCAGCAGGACTTCCTGCCGCTGCAGGCGTACGAGTTCGAGCAGCCGCACCAGGTTCACGGGGCGGCAATCCCAGAGCCCCGGGGCCCGGTCGCCCACGGCGGCGACACCATCGCGGCGGGACCGGGGGGCCCACGCGGGCGCAAGGCCGAAAGCGTGCCCGCAACCACCGCCGGCCCCGCGCAGCCGGACGACGAGGCCCCGGCCCCGGAGCCCACGCGCCAGACCCGGCGCGACCGCAGGGCCGACGCCGGAACCGGCCGCAGCCGCAGGGCGACCCGGTCGGCCGGCGCAGCCGAAGCCGCACCCCCGGAACAGCGTGGCCGCAGGGCCGCCCGACTGGCGCGCGAAGGCGCCGGCGAAGCCGAGGCCGCACCGCAGAACCCGGCCACTGGCCGCAGGGCCGCACGCCGCGCCGCCGGAGCCGAGGCAGCGCCTCCCGAGCAGCGTGGCCGCCGCAAGGCCGGCGGGCCCGAGGACGCGCCGCAGCCGCAGCGTGGCCGCAGGGCCGCCCGACTGGCGCGCGAAGGCGCGGCCGAAGCCGACACCACCGCGCGACAGAGCCGGGCCGCCGGCCGCAGGGCGACCCGGTCGGCCGGCGAAGCCGAGGCCGCACCGCCGGCCCAGCGCGGTCGCAGGGCGGCGGGCTCGGCCGACGCGGCAACGGCCGGACCCGGCACCGCCGACGGCCCGGCACGGGCCTCCGCACCGCCCGAGCAGCGTGGCGGCCGCAGGGCCGCCCGACCGGCGCGCGAAGGCGCAGCCGAAGCCGAACCGCCGGAGCAGCACGGCCGCATGGCCGCACGGCAGGCCCGCGGAGCATCGCCGCAGGCGCACGGCAGGGCCGCCCGGCGGGCCGGCGGGCCCGGGGAGACACGGCCGGCCCGCATGGCATCGCCGCAGGCGGCTCGACGGCACCGGTGGGCCGGGCTCGTCAAGGCCGTCGCCCTCTGCGCGGCCGTCGCCGCCACCGGCATGCTCGTACTCCGCGGCAACGAGGCCCTCGCCGGCCTGGCCGCCCCCACCCCTCCCGTCGCGCCGCAGGCGACCGGCGCCGTACCCGACCCCGGCCGCATCGTCCAGATCGTCGCGCACCCCGACGACGACCTGTACTTCATGAATCCGGACCTGCGTTACTCCATATCCGCCGGCCACCCCGTGGCCTCCGTCTACCTCACCGCGGGCGAGGCCGACGGCATCAACGCCGCCCCCGCCAAGGGGGCGAACACCAAGCCCGACAAGCCCGCCTACGCCGAGGCCCGCCAGAACGGCATCCGCGCCGCCTACGCCAAGATGGCCACCGGCGACCGCACCAGCGCCTGGCAGCGCACCGTCGTCCCGACGAAGGGCGGCGGCCACGCGGAGGTCGACGTCCTCGTCGCCAAACCCCAGGTCAACCTGGTCTGGCTGCAGTTGCGCGAGGCCGGCCACGGCTACGCCGACGTGCCCGACAGCCTGCACGGCCTGTGGAACGGCAAGGTCGCCCGCCTGGAGTCGATGCTCTCCTCCGGCACCCCGGTCAAGCAGCGGTTCGCGTACTCCAAGGACCAGGTCGTCCAGACCCTCGTCGGCGTCCTGGAGCAGTACACGCCGACGACCGTCCGGTTCCAGGACCCGACCCCCGGCCGGTACCCGGACACCAAGCAGTACACCGACCACCAGGACCACTTCTACGGCGCACGCTTCGTGCAGATGGCCACCGCCGCCTACGCCGAGGACGTCAAGGACCGGCCGCACTTCGCGGTGCAGAACTACGTCGGCTACTCGGGCGGCTCCCTCCCCAGCGCCCTGGACCCGCAGGAGGCCAAGGAGAAGCTGGACAGCCTCGACACCTACGCCTGGCTCGACCGGCAGAACCACTGCGGCAGCGCCGCCGGCTGCGGCGACCTCAAGGTGTCCGGCCAGCCGTCCGGCAACCGGTGGACGGACACCGTCAACTACGCCCGTGGCACCGGCACCGACTGGCTGACCTCCGACAAGGACCACGGCCTGTGGGCCTTCAAGGTGCTCGACGGCCAGGTCGCCGTCTGGCACCGGCCCGGCCCGGTCGGCCCCTGGCGGGGCCCGGAGCTGCTGCCCGGCACCGGAATGGATCCGGGCGCGGGCGCCGTGACACTGAAGGACGGCCGCATCGCGGTCTTCGGCACCCGCACCTCCTTCGGGGCGCGGCCCGCCGACTACAGGCGCGAGGTCGTCTACACGGTCCAGAAGCGGCCCGGCGCGGACGGGTTCGGGGAGTGGCAGTCGCTCGGCACCCCCGAGACCGCGGACGAGACGTGGACCTCCGACATCAGCGCTCCGGCCGTCTCGGTCGACGGCACCGGGCAACTGGCCGCGTACGTGCGCGACGGCGCGTACAGCCTGCGCGGCCGGGTGCAGCAGCCGGACGGCGGCTGGGGTCCCTGGGAGAAGCTCGGCGGCGAGGACCTGCACGGCGCCCCGGTCACCGCGACCGACGGCGCGGGCCGGCGCATGGTCCTGTCCGCGACGTCGAAGACGGTCGTCGGGTGGGCGCAGCCGAAGCCGGGCGCCCCGCTGGGCCGGGTCACGGCCACCGGGCTGCCGGACACCACGCTCCCGCTGACCGCGGCGGGCCGCGAGGGCGGGGTGCGGCTGTGGTTCCGCAAGCCCGGCTCGGGCAACGTCCGTACGGCCCTGTTGACGGCCGACGACGGGCTGAAGGTCAACAACATGACCGACCTCGGCGGGCTGAACGGCTTCGGCTCGGTGACGGCGAGCGGGCACGTGCTGGCGGGCCGCGCGGCGGGCGGACAGCTCGGCTCGGAGGTCGGGCCGGGACGGCCGTGGGGGCGCTCCCCGCTGATGTTCCTCGGCGCGCCCTCCTCCACGACGACCGGGCGGAACATGGTCAGCCTGGCGGTGGTCGGGCTCGACGCGCGGCTGTACGTGACCTCGTCGGCGGACGCTCCGGACGCGTACCTGGCGCCGTGGCAGCCGGTGGGCCCGCGCAACGCGGCCCCGTAGCCCACCCCTTCGGCTCCCCGCCCCGCCGCGGCCCCAGAACCGCCCCGCCCTCGTACCACTCGGCCCCCTCGCCGCGCCCGGGTCGGACGAAATGCTTCCACTTTGGCGGCACTCAACCGGTCTTTCCGGAAAGCAGGAGTCATCGGCCGCTCGGATGAACCAAGTTCGCCGATTCGGCCTCTCATTGACTGTTCAGCCTCTTCTCCTGCCCGGAACGAACCCAAGGCGTGCCCGATGCCGTTGACCCGTCGCCGCTTCGCGGCCCTGCTCACCGTGCTGACAGCCGGCACCACCGGCGTACTCTCCGTGGCCTCCGGCCAGCAGACCTCCGCCGGGGCCGCCCCGGGGAAGAACCCGACCGTCGTCCTGCCCGCGAGCGTCACGGCCGGCTCGGTCGTCCAGGTCGTCGCGCACCCCGACGACGACCTGTTCTTCATGAACCCCGACCTCAGCCGCTCCCTGCGCTCCGGCACCCAGGTCACCACCGCCTACCTCACCTCGGGCGAGTCCGACGGCCGCAACGAGGCCCACGGCGACGCCGCCAGCGATCCCGAACAGCCCGCGGACCGCGCCCACTACGCGGAGGCCCGGCAGAACGGCATCCGTTCCGCCTACGCCCAGATGGCCACCGGCGACCGCACCAGCGCGTGGCAGCGTACGGTCGTGCCCACCGCCGGCGGGGGCCGCGCCGAAGTCGACATACTCATAGCGAAGCCGCAGGTCAACCTGGTGTGGCTGATGCTGCGCGAGGCCCGCACGACCGGCGAGGACACCCCCGAGAGCCTGCGCGGCCTGTGGAACGGCCGGATACCCGCGCTGGATTCCCAGCTGACCTCCGGGACACCGGTCAAGCAGGGCTTCTCGTACACGAAGGACCAGCTGATACAGGCGATAGCCGGGGTCCTGGAGCAGTACCGGCCGACGACGATACGGATGCAGGACCCGACGCCCGGCCGGTACGGGGAGAACGGCCGCTTCACCGACCACCAGGACCACATGTACGGCGCCCGCTTCGTGCAGGCCGCCACCACCGCCTACGCCGAACAGGTCCAACGGCGCCCGCACTTCTCGGTGCAGAGCTACCTCGGCTACCACAACAGCACGCTCCCGCACTCCCTCGACCCGCAGACGGCCGAGGCGAAGACCGACTACCTGCGGACCTACGCCTGGCAGGACCACCAGGACTACTGCGGAAGCCCCTCCGGCTGCGGCGACCGCAAGGTCGCGGGCAACCCGACCGGGCGCAACTGGGCCCAGTCGCTGCGCTACACCCGCGCCGACAACGCGTCCTGGCTCGCGGAGGGGACACCGGGCACCCTGTGGGCCTTCACCGTGCTGGACGGCCGCATGGCGTACTGGCGGCGCGATGCCGGCGGGGCCTGGGAGAAGCCGGTCTTCCTCGCGGGCCCGGGCATCGACCCGGGGGCGACCGCCGCCCGGCTGCCCGACGGCCGCGTCGCCGTCCTCGCCACCCGCACCGTCCTCGGCCCCGCCCCTTCCGACTACCGGCGCGAGGTCGTGTACGCCGTCCAGGTCTCGCCCGACGGGGCGTTCGGCGCGTGGCAGTCGCTCGGCACCCCCGAGAAGGGCGACCACGACGGCACCTCGGCGATCAGCGCCCCCGCCGCCGCGGTGGACGCGCGGGGCCTTCTCACGGTCTACCTCCGCGACTCCCGCCGCACCCTGCGCGCCGTCGTCCAGCAGCCGGACGGCGGTTTCTCCCCCTGGCAGCGCCTCGGCGGCGAGGACCTGCAGAGCGACCCGGTCACGGCCGTCGACGCCGCCGGGCGGCGGCACGTGTACGCGACGACCACGACCTCGGTGCTGGCCTGGACGCAGGCGGGCGCGGACGGCCCGCTGCGCGGGCCTTCGCCGACGGGCCTGCCGGCCACGACGGTCCCCCTGACGGCCGCCCCGGACGGCGCGGGCGTCCGCCTGTACTTCCGGCGGCCGGACTCGGGGGTGGTGCGCACCGCCGTCGTCACGGCGGGGCCGGCGACCCGGCCCCAGGTGTCCTCCGTCACGGAGGCGGGCGGCCGGGCCGGCTACGGCGCGGTCGGCGCCGCGGGCCGCCACGTGGCGGGCCGCGCGGACAGCGGCACGGTCAGCACCTCCGGCCTCGGCGGCCCCCCGGCCTGGGCGGAGTCCCGCATGCTCTTCGCGGGCGCCCCGGCGGCCGTCCTGGAGCCGGGCGGCACGACGACCACGGCGGTCCTCGGCCTGGACGCCGAACTCCACACCTTCGCCACCCCCTCCACCCCCGCCCGCCCCACCTGGCACCGCGCGGTCCGCTGACGCCTAGGGAGTGATCGTGGTCGAGGTCGTGGTCGTCAGGAGGGCGTGGACGCGGTCGGGGGTCCAGGTGCCGGCGGCGCCGGGGCAGGTGGAGAGGTATTCGGCGGTGTCCTGCCGCGTCCAGGGGCCGGAGTCCAGGAGGCCGGCCGCCAGGTGGCGCAGGTAGGCGGCGGCTGGGGTGCGCAGTGCGACGTCGCGGAGGGTCCACGGCGCGGTGAAGGTCACCACGGGGATCCCGTCGATGGTGCCCGGGCAGACGAGGGTCTCGTACCGGCCGGGGCCGAGGGCGTGGCGGCCGTCCCGCAGGACGGTCGTGAGGTCGAGGTCCGTGCCCGGTTCCCGGGCCATCTCCTGCGCCGCGATGTCGGACAGCTGGCCGGTGGTCACCAGGTGTGCCCGCCCGCGGAGCCGGCCGGGGGCGGTGGGGTCGTAGTAGCCGCGTCCGCCGGTCCACACCAGGGACTCGGTGGCGAAGTACAGCCGGCCGTCGAGCTCGACCGGGACCGAGCGCGCGGGCGCCCGCCGGTCGCGGCAGCCCGGGTGGGCGTGTGTCGCCCCCGGCGGGGTGCCGCCGGCGATGTAGGCGGCGAGGCGGTCCATGTGCATGTTGGAGCCGTAGGAGGCGTACCAGACGTGCTCGGGGGCGGGTATCGCCCGCTTGAGCGGACGAACGGCGTGTACGGCCATGCACGGGTCCTCGGGGCTGCGCGGTAGGGGTTCCACCGGTTCGCCTGCACGCGCCGAGAGGTATGTATGCCGCGAAGCGTGCAAAGTTCTCCCCAAAGGTCCGGCGAGCCGGGCCCGGGCACGCCGCGGGGGCGGCCGACATGGACGTGGATGTCGGTCCGCCCCCGCAGCGCGGGCCGCCGGGGTCAGGCGCCCAGGTGGTGACCCTTCGCCCACTCCAGCTCGCCGTCCGCGACACAGTTCGAGGTGTAGATCGGGCCCGTGAACGCCGGGCGGCTGGCGGGCACCGCGGCGAGGGAGGAGCAGTTCGACGAGTAGCCAGCGCGACCGCCGGAGAAGTAGTCGATGTCGACCCCGTCGTTGGCCAGAGCCGCACCGGCCCCGCCCAGCAGGATGCCGGCGGCCAGGACGGACGCGGTGACAGCAGAACGAATACGCATGACTCCCCTAAGGATCTGTGGAACGACGACGCGCTGGTGAATGTGCGCGTCGGCCGGTCCAACAGCTCGGGGGCACCGCCGGGAACGGCAGTTCACTCCAATGCCGCGGCTGTATCGTTTCGACAGTTCACGCCCCCTGCGCGCCCCTCTTGTGCGCCCCTAGGGCCGGGGGTGGAGGGCCACGGGCAGCCGGTCGAGCACGATGCCGAACCGGGCACGGTAGGCGGCCCGCACCTCCTCCTCGGTGGCCAGCTCCTCCTCCGTACGGTCGCCGTCCGCCGAGGTGGCGATGAGGGTGCGGTCCCGCAGGGTGATCCGGCCGCCGTCCTCGGTGATCCGGGAGCAGACCGGGCCCCTGGTGAAGCCGGACTCCGGGCTGGTGCCGTGCCACCAGGCGCCGGTCCGGAAGTCGGCGAGCACCCGGGGCCGGGCCTCCAGCCGGTACGCGGGCACGCCGTCGCGCAGCACGTCGAGATCGCCCTCCGTGCCGTCCCCGGCGGGCCGGACGAGGAACACCCCGCCCGGATCCTTCTGCTCGCCGGACTCGTCCAGGTCGAGCGGGTACGCACTGTGCTCGCCGAAGCCCACGTCGGCGAGCCAGCGCCCGTCGACGCGCAGCGCGAGGTGGTCGTAGGGGATCCCCGGCTCGCCGTCCTTGCCGTACACCCGCGCCTGGAGGAGCTCCACCCGGTGCCCGAGGGCGCCCAGCAACTCGGCGAACCCTCCGTTCAGTTCGTAGCAGATGCCACCGCGCCCGGCGGTCACGATCTTGTCGAAGAGGGCGTCGCGGGTGAGCGCCATCCCCTCGCCCAGGTGGATCGCCAGGTTCTCGAACGGCACGGTCCGCAGATGGAGCAGGTGCAGCTCGCGCAGCGAGCCGCCCGAGGCCCGCTCGGGCCGCTCGGCCCCCAGGCGGCGCAGGTAGGCATCGGTACGGGCGTCGTCGAGAGGTTCCATCCCCCCACTCTCCCCATCCGGCCCCTTCGGCGCCATGCGCCATTGGACCTAGTCCCCGCCCGAATCAACGATCATGAACTCGTACATGAACTCATGATCGATATGCGGAGGAACGGGGCCATGGGAAACCTGGAGATGAGCACCGGCGACATGCGGGACGTGATCCGCCTGCTGACGGCGGTGGAGCGGACGCCCGAGCAGGAACGCGTCCTCGCCGTCGCCCGAGACCGGTGCGAGCAGATCGACGCCCGCTTCGAGGCCGACGACATCACGCTGGACGTGCCGGTCGTCCAGGCCCTGGAGGAACTACTGGCGGGCAGCACCAGCGCGGACATGGAGCCCGGCTACCAGTACGCCTTCCAGGCCCTGGTGGCGATGAACTTCTCCGACACCTACGACCTCGGCTACTGGCGGCGGCCCTCCTGGTTCCACACCGTCGACGACGAGATGACCAGCCACGGGGTCCCCGCCGACCTGGCCCCCGCCGCGCTGCTGTTCTCGGGCCCGCCGATCCGCCTCCCGCACCCGGGCGACGCCCTCCCTGCCATGGGCACCTTCCCGGCCTCCCGCGCCGCCGAACTGGTCGAGGCGTACGAGGCGGTCCTGGACCGCCTGGACCCCGAAGTGCGCGAAACGGCGCAGGTCCTGCTGAACCCCATGCGGGTCGAGGCCAATGAGTGGGAGCGCACGAAGCAGGCCGGCCGGACCGAGGACACCATCTTCTTCTGGATGCGCTGAACACCGGGGCGCGACTCCGCTTCAATGGCGCCCATGGAACTCCAGGAGAAGCGCGAGTGGGCGGCGGACAACCACAGGGCAGGCACGGCCTCCAGGCGGGGCGAGTGCACCTGGGGCGGCGCCCCCTGCCCCCACCCGGCGGCCTGGAGCGTGCGGGTCAGCTCCGCCGCCGGCGACAGTTGGTGGGCCGCCTGTGCGGCCCACGCCACCGCATCCCCGGTCCTGTCACCCCCCGCCGCCGACTGAGGGGCTCTCTCCGGCCCACGGCCGGAACACCGTCAGGAGCTCGGTCACGTTCCGGTGGGTCAGACGGTGTCCTGGACCGGCAGCGCCGCCACCATCGGATGGTCCCTCTCGATCAGGCCGAGCTTCGCACTGCCACCGGGGGAGCCGAGCTCGGTGAAGAACTCGGCGTTCGCCGCGTTGAACGCCTGCCACGGCTCCGGGGTGTCGTCCTCGAAGTAGATCGCCTCGACCGGGCAGACTGGCTCGCAGCCGCCGCAGTCGATGCACTCGTCGGGGTGGATGTAGAGCATCCGCTCCCCCTCGTAGATGCAGTCGACGGGGCACTCGTCCAGGCACGCCTTGTCCTTGACGTCCACACAGGGCAGGGCGATCACGAATGTCATCGGGCTGCCGTCCTCTCCGGTCGGTGCTGCTTGCCGCTCTGGCGTAGCCGACCGTAGGCGCTCAAGTAAACTTGAGGGCAAGAGGGAGGCAGCGCATGACGACTCATCAGCCCGGCGGCGCCAAAGCCACCCCGGACGACTGGCTGGGCATCGGCGAGGTCAGCGCGCGGACCGGGGCGGCGGTGTCCGCCCTGCGGTTCTACGAGGAACTCGGCCTGATCGCGTCCGAACGCGACGAGCGCAACCAGCGCTGCTACCCCCGGCACATGCTGCGCCGGATCGCCCTGATCTCGGTGGCTAAACGGATCGGCATCCCGCTGCAGGACCTCCGGGAGGCGTTCGTCGACGTACCGCTCGACCGGCCGCCGAGCCACCAGGAGTGGCAGCGCGCCTCGCGCGGCTGGAAGCGCCGTCTGGAGGAGCGCCGGCAGACCATCGAACGACTCGAGGCCGAACTCACGGGGTGCATCGGCTGCGGCTGCCTCTCGATGAAGGCCTGCGCCCTGCTGAACCCTGGCGACACACTCGCCGAGGACGGTGCCGGAGCCCGACGCCTGTAAGGGGTTCCGGGGCCGGGTTCTCTCCTACGGATCTGGCCGGATCAGCGCGCGGCTCCCCCGGCCCCAGACGGCTTCGGGCCGGCGGTCGATGACCGCCGGCCCGAGGTGTCCGGTCGCCCGGTTACAGGACCGGGAGGTTCTTGCGGAGTTCGAAGGCGGTGACCTCCGAGCGGTACTCCTCCCACTCCTGCTTCTTGTTGCGCAGGAAGAAGTCGAAGACGTGCTCGCCGAGGGTTTCGGCGACCAGTTCGCTGCGTTCCATCAGGGAGATGGCCTCGCCGAGGTTCTGCGGGAGGGGTTCGATGCCCATCGCGCGGCGTTCGGCGTCGGAGAGGGCCCAGACGTCGTCGTCAGCGCCCGCCGGGAGTTCGTAGCCCTCCTCGATGCCCTTGAGGCCGGCCGCCAGGAGGACCGCGTACGTGAGGTACGGGTTGGCGCCCGAGTCGATCGAGCGGACCTCGACGCGGGAGGAGCCCGTCTTGCCCGGCTTGTACATCGGGACGCGGATCAGGGCCGAGCGGTTGTTGTGGCCCCAGCAGATGTACGAGGGGGCCTCGCCGCCCGCGCCGGCGCTGCGCGAGGAGCCGCCCCAGATGCGCTTGTAGGAGTTGACCCACTGGTTGGTGACCGCGGCCGTCTCGGCCGCGTGCCGCAGCAGGCCCGCGATGAAGGACCGGCCGACCTTCGAGAGCTGGTACTCGGCGCCCGACTCGTAGAAGGCGTTGCGGTCGCCCTCGAAGAGGGAGAGGTGGGTGTGCATGCCCGAGCCCGGGTACTCCGAGAACGGCTTCGGCATGAAGGTGGCCTGGACGCCCTGCTCCAGCGCGACCTGCTTCATGACCAGGCGGAAGGTCATGATGTTGTCGGCCGTCGAGAGGGCGTCGGCGTAGCGCAGGTCGATCTCCTGCTGGCCCGGGGCGCCCTCGTGGTGGCTGAACTCCACCGAGATGCCCATCGATTCGAGCATGGTGATCGCCTGGCGGCGGAAGTCCATGCCCACGTTCTGCGGAGTGTGGTCGAAGTAGCCGGAGTTGTCGGCCGGGACCGGGCGGGTGCCGTCCAGCGGCTTGTCCTTCAGCAGGAAGAACTCGATCTCCGGGTGGGTGTAGAAGGTGAAGCCCAGGTCGGAGGTCTTGGCGAGGATGCGCTTGAGGACGTAGCGCGGGTCCGCGAAGGACGGCGAGCCGTCCGGCATGAGGATGTCGCAGAACATCCGGGCGGTCCCGGGGGCCTCGGCGCGCCACGGCAGTATCTGGAACGTGCCCGGATCCGGCTTGGCGATCATGTCGGACTCGTAGACCCGCGCGAAGCCCTCGATGGCGGAGCCGTCGAAGCCGATGCCCTCGTCGAAGGCCTGCTCCAGCTCCGCGGGGGCGACCGCGACGGACTTGAGGAAGCCCAGTACGTCGGTGAACCACAGGCGCACGAAGCGGATGTCGCGCTCCTCAAGCGTCCGGAGGACGAATTCCTGCTGCTTGTCCATGCCTTCATCCTCGCAGTTCAGACGGCCTGTGCACCACCGCCTGACCGGTCGCGGCGCACTCGGGCCGGCCCAGTATCGCCAGTGGTGGTTTCCGCCACATTACGCACCCGGGAAAGCTGGCGGCACCCCCGCACTGACCTCGGCCCGGTCATGAGCATTACCATCTGCGCCCATGGGGGGCCGGGAGTACACGCAGCGGGGGCGTCATGGACGTTCCGCGCTGCGGCGTGCCGCCCTGCTGACGGTCCTCGGAGTGCTGGCCGGCGCGCTGCTCCTCTGTGCGCGCTCGGGTGAGCCGCACTCCGCCTCCGAGGTGCGGGCGCACGGTACGGCGCACACCGTCTGCGTGTCCCCGTACGACCTGCCCGGATGCTCTCCCCTCGCGCACGTGACACCGGCCGTGCTGCCCGTGCCGCCGCCCGCCGTGACCGTGCCGGGCGGTGGTACGCAGGCCGCCGCGCACGCGACGGCGGCGGGGCGGATCCGGCCCCCCGAGGCGCTGGCGCGCGCCCCCGACCTGCATGTTCTCCAGGTGCTGCGGACCTGACAGGTCCGGTTTTGCGTTCCGTCCACCCCCCTCATCAGAAGAAGGAACCAGGGCACATGGCCAGCAACTCCGGCAGGACCCCCCAGCACACCGACCCGAACTCCCGTCAGGCGCGGATAGCCGAGATGCGCCGCGTCGAGAAGGCCCGGGAGCGGCGCAACAAGGCGATCGCGATCACCGTCTCGTCGGCCGTCGTCGTCGGTCTCGTCGGTTTCGGGGCCTGGGTGCTGATCGAGCAGAAGCAGGAGGAGCAGCGCAAGACGGCTGCCGCGGAGAAGCTCCGCAAGGAGGCGGAGGAGATCCGCAAGAAGCCGGTCGAGGGCGAGAAGCTCTGGGACGTGAAGAACCTCGGCCGCAACCACGTCGAGACGCCGGTGAAGTACGAGATGAACCCGCCGGTCGGCGGTGACCACCACCCCCGCTGGATGAACTGCAACGGCGACGTCTACAAGAACCCGGTGCCCGAGGTGAACGCCGTCCACTCGCTGGAGCACGGCGCCGTCTGGGTGACCTACAACGACAAGGCCGCCCCGGCCGACGTCGACAAGCTCGGCGCGACCGTCGGCAAGACCCCGTACACGCTGATGAGCCCGGTCAAGGAGCAGACCGGCACGATCGTGCTCAGCGCGTGGGGCAAGCAGCTGACGGTGGACACGGCGGACGACCCGCGGGTGGCGCAGTTCTTCACCAAGTACGTGCAGGGCGAGCAGACGCCCGAGCCGGGCGCGGCCTGCACGAGCGGGGTGGCCGGCAAGTGAGCCGCGCGATACCCCGTACGTACTGGGTCGCGGGCACGGCCGTCCTGCTGGCACTGCTGTTCGCGGCGGCGGCCACGGTCGCCGCCGCGGGGGGATCCGGTGCGCCGGCCCCGCGTACGGAGCCCCGTACGCCGGGACTGCACTCCGCCGACGCCGGCTTCGCCCGGGACATGTCGGTCCATCACCAGCAGGCGGTGGAGATGTCCTTCATCGTGCGGGACCGCACCCAGGACGAGGCGGTGCGCACCCTCGCGTACGACATCGCCAACACGCAGGCGAACCAGCGGGGCATGATGCTCGGCTGGCTGGACCTGTGGGGGCTGCCGAAGGTGGTGGCCGGCGAGCCGCCGATGTCGTGGATGGGGAGCTCGGCGGGCCATGGCGGGCACGCCGGTCACGGCCCCGCCAAGCCCGGCGCGCTGATGCCGGGCATGGCCACCAAGGAGGAGCTGGAGCAGCTCGGCGCCGCCTCGGGGCGGGACGCGGAGGTGCTCTTCCTCCAGCTGATGGCCGACCACCACAAGGGCGGCGTGACCATGGCCGAGGGGTGCGCGCAGCGTTGCGTGACCCCCGTCGAGCGGGAGCTGGCGCAGGGCATGGTCGACGCGCAGCGCTCGGAGATCACCCTCATGGAGGACATGCTGAAGCAGCGCGGAGCCACACCGCGCGGCTGACGGGACACGCCCGTACGGTGGTGGGAGGCGCCCTCTCACCCGTACGGGCGTGTGTTCCGCCGTTCGGGGGTCGTCGGGTGGTCGGGTGGGCCGAACGGCCGCATCCCGGGCATCCTGCATCCCGGTGGGGACGCCGGGCCGGGCGCGCCCGCACCCGGCCGTGAACGGCGTGCTCAGGAGGTTCTGTCATGACCACCGCCGCAGACATCATGCACCCCGGGGCCCAGTGGATCCCGGCGCACGAGACCCTTGACCGGGCCGCCGAGCTGATGGCCCGGCTCAATGTGGGTGCGCTGCCCATCAGCGACACCGAAGAGCGGTTGTGCGGCATCATCACCGACCGCGACATCGTCGTGAACTGCGTGGCCAAGGGCCTGGACCCGTCGAAGATGACGTGCGGGGACATGGCCAAGGGCACTCCGCGCTGGATCGACGCCGGCGCGGACGTGACCGATGTGCTCGACGAGATGGAGAGCCACCAGATCAAGCGGCTGCCCGTGATCAAGGACAAGAAGCTGGTCGGCATGATCAGCGAGGCCGACCTGGCCCAGCACCTGTCCGAGGACCAGCTGGCGGGCTTCGTCGAGAAGGTCTACGCCAGGCGCTGACCGGCACCGGCCCGTCAGCCGTCACCCGTCAGTACGCGTCCCGCCGCTTCCGTTCGCTCGTCTCCGCGACCGTCCGGCCCACCTGGTCCGGGCGGTCGAGCATGACCAGGTGGCCGGCGGGCTCGGCGACCTCGAAGCGGGCGCCGAGCCGGTCGGCGAGGTCGGCCTGGCGGCCCAGCCAGCGCAGCGCGCCGCGGCCGGATGTTCCGTCGTGACCGGCGAGGACGGTGGTGGGGGCGGTCAGCGGGCGGGTGCGGCGCAGCGCCGCCAGTTCGGCGGCCATGTCCAGGTAGCGGGAGTTCTCCAGCAGGGCTCCGCGCCAGACGCGGCCGGTGCGGTAGCAGCGGCGTACGAGGTCCGGTGCGGCCGGGTCGCCGCCGCCCGTGCGGGAGGCCCGTACGGTGGCGCGCCGGGCCGCGGGGCCCAGTGCGGCCGGCAGCCCGGCGGCGGTCACGGCCCGGCCGAGGGCGCGGGCGACGCCGGTGCGCAGCGCGGCGGGCAGGACCGTACGGGGATCCTCCTCGACGCTGGCGTCGACGAGGACCAGGGCGGCGGTGCGCTCCGGGTACAGCCGGGCGAAGCCCTCGGTGTGGAAGGCGGCGATCGAGTGCCCGACGACGGTGACCGGGCCGGCCGCGGGCCCGCCGTGTCCCAGCGCGTCGAGGAGTCCGGCGATCCGGTGGGCCTCCCCGGCGGTGGTGGGAGGGGCGGCGGCTGGGGCGCTCAGGCCGTGGCCGGGCCGGTCGAAGCGGACGACGGTGCGGCCCTCGGCGACGAGCAGCGCGGCGACGGCGTCCCAGTCGAACCAGGCCATGGCGAGTCCGGCGCTGAGCACGCACACGGGGCCCCGGCCCTCGACGACGGTGTGCAGCGCGGTCCCGTCGACGTTCAGGAACAGGCCCGGGGACAGGCCCGGTCCCGGGCCCGTCCCCCTTGAGTGCGACGGCTCGTGCGGCCCCTGCGGCTCGTGCGCGGTCATGTGCGGCGTTCCTTGTGGACGGAGTAGGCAAGCAGGCCCAGCCAGATTGCCACGAGCAGGACCTGGAGCCGCTGACCGGCGCCGAGCGCCCAGGTGCCGCGTCCCGCGGTGAACATCGCGATGGCGGACAGGGTCCAGGTGGTGGCGAGCAGTTCCAGGACGACCAGCGCGGGGCCGTAGCGGGCGAGCGGGGCGAACCAGCCGTAGCGGCGGGCCGCGACCGTCAGGGCCACGAGCCCCACGAGGGCCCCGGTCATGGCGAGGGTGCTGCTGACGGCATGGGCCTGGTGGGTGGCGGGGACCAGCCCGGCGGTCTCCCGGGCGGCGCATTCGGGGTCCGCGGTGGGCGTGCAGCTCAGCGGGAGCCAGGCGTCGGCCGCGGTGGCCGCGCCGAAGAGGGTGACCCCGGCCCAGCCGACGACGGCCCAGAGGCGGCGGGACTCGGCGTACTTCAGCAGCCGTATGAGGGCCAGCAGGCCGCCGGCGAAGGCGAGCATCCCGGCGGTGAAGTCGGTGGCCCGGAAGAGGCCGCCGAGCGGCTGGTCCTGGGCGGCGAGTTCACTGACGTACGTCTCGATGGGGTTGAGGCCCGTGGAAAGGACGACTTCGAGCACCCACGCGGTGTACGCCGCGGCGGCGAGGCCGATCAGGAGGGCGACCGGCCGGGCGGTGCGCGGAGAGAGCCCATATGGGGACATAGTGTGACTAATCCTAATCAAGCTCGGGGTCGGTCCTCCGCCGATCGGATACCCACCCCGGGTAGGGTTCCGGCCATGACGCGCAGTGCTCGGCGAGCCGCCCCGGGGCCCCGGCTGCTGCTGCTCGCCGCGCTGCTGCTGGGCGGTGTCATCACCCTGCTGTCCCCGGGCCGTCCTGCCGGGCCCCACGCCATGGAGGACGTGTCCCCGGGCCGGTGCGTTGCCTCGGCGAAGGCTTCCGGTGCGGCTGCGCGCGGTGGCGCTCACCACACCCCCGCCACCCCGCCCCAGGTGCGCGGGGCGGCCCAGGAACCGGCGCCTGAACCGGAGCAGGCCGCCCGGGCGGCGGCATCCGCAACCGGAACGGGGCGCCCCGGGTCCGGCTGCCCCGCCGTTCCCACCGGGACCGCCCCCGGCCTCCCCCTCCGGCAGGCGGTACTGCGGATATAGGCCGCGCCCCGGCGGCGCCGCGCAGCGCCACCGGACCGCGTCCGTGCATCCGCCACCCCACACCCCGAGGTGCTCCCTTGCGCTGTCTCCCCACCCGCCGCTCCGTACTCGGCGCCGCCGCGGCCGCCGTGGGCTCCGGGCTGCTCGCAGCCTGCTCCGGGCCCGCGGGCTCCGCCGGCTCCCCGGGCTCCGCCGCGGACCCCCGTACGGGCCACGGCTCCATGCACCACGGCGGCCCGAAGGCCGACGGGCCCGAGGGGTACGTCGACCCGGCCGGGCCCGAGGTCCGGGCCGCCGAGGCCGCCCGCGGGGCCACCGGCCCGCTCACCGAGGTCAAGGTCACCGCCACCGCCGCCACGCTCGACCTCGGCGGCGGGCGCACGGTGCGCTCCTGGGCGTACGGCGACCGGCTGCCGGGCCAGGAGGTCCGCGCCACCGCTGGCGGCACCCTCTCCCTCACCCTGGCCAACCACCTCCCCGAGGCCACCTCCCTGCACTGGCACGGCCTCGCGCTGCGCAACGACATGGACGGGGTCCCGGGGCTGACCCAGCGGGACATCGCCCCGGGCGGGTCCTTCGCGTACAGGTTCGCCGTCACGCACCCGGGGACCTACTGGTTCCACCCGCACACCGGGGTGCAGCAGGACCGCGGCCTGTACGCGCCGCTCATCGTCGAGGACCCCAAGGAACCGCTCTCGTACGACAAGGAGTGGGTGGTGGTGCTCGACGACTGGATCGACGGGGTGGACGGGGCCACCCCGGACGCCGTCCTCGCCGAGCTCCGCAAGGGGATGAGCACGGGGACGACCGCGCAGGGCGCGGGCGCCGCCCACGGGCGCAAGTACGTCGCCATGGGCGGCGAGAGCGACGTCCTCGGCAAGGACGCGGGCGACGTCGTCTACCCCCACTACCTGATCAACGGGCGGATCCCCGGGGACCCGTCCGTCTTCACCGCCCGACCCGGGGACCGGATCCGGCTGCGCATCGTCAACGCCGGCGGGGACACGGCCTTCCGGATCGCCCTGGGCGGCCACGAACTGACGGTCACCCACACCGACGGCTTCCCGGTCGAGCACGCCACGACGCGTTCGCTGCTGCTGGGCATGGGCGAGCGCTACGACGTCCTGGTCACGGCCCAGGACGGGGTGTTCCCGCTCACCGCGCTGGCGGAGGGCAAGGACGGGTCGGCGCTCGCGGTACTGCGCACCGGGACGGGCGCGGCCCCCACGGCGGCGACCCGGCCGGCCGAGCTGGAGGCACGGCCGCTGACGGCGGACGCGCTGCGGGCCGCCGGTCCGGCCGTACTGGCGCAGCGCGAGCCGGACCGTACGGTGCAGATCCGGCTGACGGGCTCCATGACCCGCTACAACTGGGCCTTCGACGGGACGCCGTACACGCCGGACCAGCGGCATCCGGTCAAGGCGGGCGAGCGGGTCCGGCTGGAGTTCCGCAACGCGACCCCGATGTGGCACCCGGTGCACCTGCACGGGCACACCTTCGCGCTGGGCGCGGAGCCCGGCGGGGCGCGCAAGGACACCGCGATCGTGCTGCCGGGCGGGCGGCTGACGGCGGACTTCGACGCCGACAACCCGGGGCTGTGGATGACGCACTGCCACAACGTCTACCACTCGGAGTCGGGAATGATGACGGTGCTCGGCTACCAGCTCTAGGGCGTGGGCCGGCTCACGTGGAGCGGGCGGGAATTCGGAAGGGCGTTCGCCACCGGCATGGCACCCTTGCTCTGATCACGACAGCCGCGACAAAGGACGCCTCCGCCGGTATGACCACCCCGCCGAACCCGCCCAGCACCCCTTCCGGCCCGCCGACGGAACCGGCGGGCACGCCCGTTCCCGAGACGGCCGAGACGGCCTCAATACCGGCGCCCGCCCAGCCCCTCTCGCTGGAGAAGACCCCGGCCGTCGAGGCCGCCGCTCCTGCGGTGGCGGCGGACGCACCCGCCGCGCCCGAGATCCCCGCAGCCGAACCGGCCCAGGCCCCCTCGGCGTTCGCCCCGCCGGCACCCACCGTCCCGGCCGCGCCGTTCGGCGCCCCGGGGGCTCCCGGCGGCCCCACCGCCCCGTGGGGGCAGGGCGGCCCCACCGACCCGTGGGGGCAGCCCGTTCCCGGCTACGGCTCCGCCCCGTACGGCGGCTACCCGCAGGCCGCCGAGCCCACCAACGGCCTGGCCGTCGCCACCCTGATCGTCGGCGGTTTCGGCATCGTGCTCGCCTTCGTGCCGTTCCTGTTCTGGCTCGGCGGCATCCTCGCCGTGACCGGCGTGGGCCTGGGCATCGGCGCCATCGTGCGCGCCAACAAGGGCGCCCCGCACAAGTCGATGGCCGTCATCGGCACCGTTCTCGCCGGTGCGGGCATCCTCGCCTCGGTCGGCGGGTTCTTCCTGACCGTCTCCGTCATCGAACGCACCACCGACCGCATCGAGGCGGGCGTCGACGAGGAGGACCTGGACCTCGAAGGCCTGTACCCCAGCAGCGAGCCCTGGCCGTCCGGGTCCGGCTCCGCGTCGCCCTCCCCCTCCCAGGTGCCCGGCCTGACCAGCGCACTGCAGTTCGGCGAGACATACACCTACCCGAACGGGGTCAAGGTGAGCCTCTCGAAGCCGACGACGTACGAGCCCAAGGGCATCATCGCCCGCGAGCAGGTCAAGAACGCGGTCCAGATCACCATCACCATCACCAACGGCTCGACGGCGCCGCACGAGGTCATCTACGCGGTGCCCAACGTCCGCGACGACAAGGGCATGACCGCCGAGATGGTCTTCGACAGCGGCGGCGGCAGCACCGTCCCGAAGATGGTGAAGGGTTCGATCCTGCCGGGCGAATCCGCCAGCGGCGTCGTGGCGTTCGAGATCCCCGAGGGCACCAGGAGCATCAGCGCGGACATCGCCGCCGGAACCCTGCTCGACGACGTGAAGTACGCCGGCCCCATCGGCTGACCCGACCTCACGACCGGCCTCACAACCCGCCCGCGGAAGGCCCCGCGGGCGGCACCCGGCACGCCGCAGAACCCGGGAAACAGGCGGGGCCCAGGACATCGCGTCAGAAAGACGATTAGACTGGGCCCCGTGCCTCAACTACGCCTCGCTCTGAATCAGATCGACTCGCACGTCGGCAACATCGCCGCGAACGCAGACTCGGTCGTCCACTGGACCCGGCACTCCGCCGAGCAGGGCGCCCACCTGGTGGCGTTCCCCGAGATGATGCTCACCGGGTACCCCGTCGAGGACCTCGCCCTGCGCGGCTCCTTCGTCGAGGCCTCCCGCGCCGCACTGCGCGACCTCGCGGAGCGGCTGGCCGCCGAGGGCTTCGGCGAACTGCCGGTCGTCGTCGGCTACCTCGACCGGACCGAGCAGGCGACCCCCCGCCTCGGGCGCCCGGCCGGCTCCCCGGAGAACGCGGCGGCCGTCCTGCACCGCGGCCGGGTGGTGCTGCGCTTCGCCAAGCACCACCTGCCCAACTACGGCGTGTTCGACGAGTTCCGGTACTTCGTGCCGGGCGACACGCAGCCGGTGATCCGGGTGCGCGGCGTCGACGTGGCCCTGGCCATCTGCGAGGACCTCTGGCAGGAGGGCGGCCGGGTCCCGGCCACCCGCTCGGCCGGGGCCGGGCTGCTGGTCTCCATCAACGCCTCCCCGTACGAGCGCAACAAGGACGACGCACGCCTCGAACTGGTGCGCAAGCGCGCCCAGGAGGCCGGCTGCACCCTCGCCTACCTGGCGATGATCGGCGGCCAGGACGAGCTGGTCTTCGACGGCGACTCGATCGTCGTCGGCGCCGACGGCGAGGTCGTCGCCCGCGCCCCGCAGTTCTCCGAGGGCTGCGTCCTGGTCGACCTCGACCTGCCGGCCGCACGCACCGACGCCCCCGAGGGCGTGGTGGGCGACGGGCTGCGCATCGACCGCGTCGTCCTGTCCGAGGAGCCGGTGGATCCGTACGAGCCGGTCGTGACCGGCGGCTACGCCGACCGGCTCGACGACGACGAGGAGGTCTACGACGCGCTGGTCGTGGGCCTGCGCGCGTACGTGAAGAAGAACGGGTTCCGCTCCGTCCTGGTCGGGCTCTCCGGAGGCATCGACTCCGCGCTCGTCGCCGCCATCGCCTGCGACGCGATCGGCGCACAGAACGTGTACGGCGTCTCGATGCCCTCGAAGTACTCCTCGGACCACTCCAAGGGCGACGCGGCCGACCTGGCCGAGCGCACCGGCCTGAACTTCCGGACCGTGCCGATCGAGCCGATGTTCGACGCCTACATGGGCTCGCTGGGCCTGACCGGCCTGGCCGAGGAGAACCTCCAGTCCCGGCTGCGCGGCACCATGCTGATGGCCGTCTCCAACCAGGAGGGCCACATCGTGCTGGCCCCCGGCAACAAGTCGGAGCTGGCCGTCGGCTACTCCACCCTGTACGGCGACTCGGTGGGCGCGTACGGCCCGATCAAGGACGTCTACAAGAGCGACGTCTTCCGGCTCGCCCGGTACCGCAACCGGGCGGCGGCCGAGCGCGGCGAGACCCCGCCGATCCCGGAGAACTCGATCGTGAAGCCGCCGAGCGCCGAGCTGCGCCCCGGGCAGGTGGACACCGACTCGCTGCCGGACTACCCGGTGCTCGACGCGATCCTCGCCCTGTACGTGGACCGGGACCAGGGCCTGGACGAGATCGTGGCGGCCGGCTTCGACGCCGAGCTGGTCGCGAAGACCCTGCGGATGGTCGACACGGCCGAGTACAAGCGCCGCCAGTACCCGCCGGGCACGAAGATCTCCGCGAAGGGCTTCGGCAAGGACCGCCGGCTGCCCATCACCAACGGCTGGCGCGAGCGGGCGTAGGCCCGCCCGACAGGTCGGGCAGAACACGGAGGGGCCCCACCACATCACCGGTGGGGCCCCTCCGCGCCGCTGTGTGTGCGCCGCTACTTGTTCACCGTCACCCGCGCGGCGACCGGCAGGTGGTCGCTGCCGGTGCGGGGCAGGGTCCAGGAGGCCTCCGGCCGGATCCCGCGGACCATGATCTGGTCGATGCGGGCCATCGGGAACTGCGCCGGCCAGCTGAAGCCGAAGCCGTCACCGGCCGCGCCCTGGGTGGAGCGCATCTGCGAGGTGACCTCGGACAGGGCGCGGTCGTTCATGGTGCCGTTCAGGTCGCCGAGGAGGAGGACCTTCTTCAGGGGCTCGGCGGCGAGCGCGGCACCCAGCGCGTCGGCGCTGTCGTCGCGCTGGTTGGCCGTGAAGCCCGCGTTCAGCTTGACCCGGACCGAGGGCAGGTGGGCGACGAAGGCCGCGACCTCGCCGTGCGGGGTGGCGACGGTGGCCCGCATGGCCCGGGTCCAGCCCATACGGATGTCGACGGGGGCGCTGCCGCTCAGCGGGTACTTGCTCCACAGGCCGACGGTGCCCTCGACCGAGTGGTACCTGTACGTGCCGGCCAGGGCCTTCTCGTAGACGGGGACGACACTGCCCTTGAGCTCGGTGAGGGCCAGGACGTCGGCCCCGGAGCGGGCGACGGACTCGGCGGTGCCGCGCGGGTCGGGGTTGTCGGCGTCGACGTTGTGGGTGGCGACGACGAGGTTGCCGCCGGTGCCGGACTTGTCGAAGACCAGGCCGCCGAAGAGGTTCACCCAGACCACCGCGGGCAGCAGGACCGCGATCAGCGCGGTCGCCGACCGGCGGAAGACGGCGCCGCCCGCCAGAAGCGGAACGGCCAGGCCCAGCCAGGGCAGGAAGGTCTCGGTGAGGCTGCCGAGGTTGCCCACGTCGTTGGGCAGATCGGCGTGGAAGATCATCACGAGCGACAGCAGCACGGCGACCGCGGCCAGGACCAGGCCCCGCCGCCAGATGCCCGGGTCCCTGCGCAGCTCGGCGAGCCGGCGCCGGAAGCGGGGCTCGGAGGGCTCGGGCTCCGAGCCGCCGTTCCCCGATTCCGTCCTGTACGCCTGTGCCATGCCACTGCCCTCACTGCCGTGCTCGCGCTCCGTCCCCGCCCCTTGACCCTAGGCGATGAAGCGGAGCCTTCCGTGCCGTACGTCACGACCGTCCGTCACGGTCGCACGTCCGGGAGGACGAACCGCCGTACGCAGGGGGTTCCGCTTGTCACGAAACGCGCACATTGGCGTACCCGGTGCGGCGGGCCGCCCGCACCACTTCCGCCCACGGCCCCGGGGATGCCACCATGGTGAGTGAGTCCGGGGACACCGTAAGGGTGCCTCGAGATGACACAAGGAGCAGTTGCAATGACGCACGCCGTTTCGCCTGCCCGCGAACCCGCAGCCTCCCCCACCCTCTACGGAGGCACCGGCACCCGGCGCATCACCGTCCGCGACCTGACCCTCGCCAAGGAACGCGGCGAGAAGTGGCCCATGCTCACCGCCTACGACGCGATGACCGCGTCCGTCTTCGACGAGTCCGGCATCCCGGTCATCCTCGTCGGCGACTCGATGGGCAACTGCCACCTCGGCTTCGACTCCACCGTCCCGGTGACGATGGACCACATGACCATGCTCTCGGCGGCCGTCGTACGCGGCACCAGCCGTGCGCTGGTCATCGGCGACATGCCGTTCGGCTCGTACCAGGAAGGCGCCGTGCAGGCGCTGCGCAGCGCGACCCGGCTGGTCAAGGAGGCCGGAGTGGGCGCCGTGAAGCTGGAGGGCGGCGAGCGTTCGCTGGCCCAGACGGAGCTGATCGTGCAGTCGGGCATCCCGGTCATGTCGCACCTGGGTCTGACCCCGCAGTCGGTCAACGCCATGGGCTACCGGGTCCAGGGCCGCGGCGACGAGGCCGCGCACCAGCTGCTGCGCGACGCGAAGGCCGCGCAGGACGCGGGCGCGTTCGCGGTGGTGCTGGAGCTCGTTCCGGCCGAGCTGGCCGCCGAGGTCACCCGGTCCCTGCACATCCCGACGGTCGGCATCGGGGCGGGCGCGGAGTGCGACGCGCAGGTCCTGGTGTGGACCGACATGATGGGCCTGACCGGCGGGAAGATGCCGAAGTTCGTCAAGCAGTACGCGAAGCTCCGCGAGACCATGACGGACGCGGCGAAGGCCTTCGCCGAGGACGTCGTCGGCGGAACGTTCCCGCAGGCGGAGCACGCCTTCCACTGACACGGACACCGGTGCGCCCCGCCGGTGTGAGGTGAACCACTGCGACAGCCCGCCGACCGTTGCGTCGGCGGGCTGTCGTATGTCTGTCGTACCTTTGTCGGTCGCCTGTCGGCGCTTTGTCAGTGGCACCTGGTCCCATGGTGGGCATGACGCGAAACGACAAGAACCCCAACGCCGTGGAGGTGCGGGGGCTGGTCAAGCACTACGGCGAGACCAAGGCCCTCGACGGTGTCGACCTGGATGTCCGTGAGGGCACGGTCCTCGGGGTCCTCGGCCCCAACGGCGCCGGCAAGACCACGCTGGTGCGCTGCCTCTCCACCCTGATCGTCCCGGACGCCGGGACTGCGACCGTCGCCGGCTTCGACGTGGTCCGCCAGCCGCGGCAGCTGCGCCGCACCATCGGCCTGACCGGCCAGTACGCCTCGGTCGACGAGAAGCTCTCCGGCTGGGAGAACCTCTACATGATCGGGCGGCTGCTCGACCTCTCCCGCAAGGACGCCCGCAGCCGCGCGGACGAGATGCTGGAGCGCTTCTCCCTGACGGAGGCGGCGAAGAAGGCCGCCATGAACTACTCCGGCGGTATGCGCCGCCGGCTCGACCTGGCCGCCTCGCTGATCGGCCGGCCGGCCGTGATCTACCTGGACGAGCCGACCACCGGTCTCGACCCGCGCACCCGCAACGAGGTGTGGGACGAGGTCCAGCGCCTGGTCGCCGAGGGCGCCACCGTGCTGCTCACCACCCAGTACATGGAGGAGGCCGAGCAGCTCGCGAGCCAGCTGACGGTCATCGACCGCGGCAAGGTCATCGCCAACGGCAAGGTCGACGAGCTGAAGGCCCGCGTCGGCGGCCGCACCCTGAAGATCCGTCCCGTCTCCTCCTCGGACCTGCCGGGCATGGCCCGCTCGCTGGCCGAGGCCGGGCTGGACGGCGTGGCCGGCTCCCAGGCCGTGCCGGACGAGGGCGTGCTCCTCGTGCCGATCCTGAGCGACGAGCAGCTGACCGCCGTGGTCGGCCTGCTGGCCGCCCGCGGGTACGCGATCGCCGACCTCGGCACCTACCTGCCCAGCCTCGACGAGGTGTTTCTGGCCATCACCGGCCAGAAGCCCACGCTCGTCGAGGACTCCGTCCCCACCGAGAAGACCGAGGAGGTCGCGGCATGAGCACCGTAACCACGACGAAGCCCGCTCCCGCCGCGCCCGGTCCGGCCCCGGTGGCCGCCGCCCGCGGTGAGGGACGGATCGGCCTGCGGGCCAACCTGCGGCACATCGGTGCCCTGGTGCGCCGCAACGCCCTGCAGATCAAGCAGGACCCGGAGTCGATGTTCGACGTCCTGTTCATGCCGATCATCTTCACGCTGCTGTTCGTGTTCGTCTTCGGCGGCGCGATCTCCGGCAAGGGCAACCAGGCGGACTACGTGAACTACGTGGTCCCGGGCCTCATGGCCATGATGGGCATGAACATCGCCATGGCGGTGGGCACCGGCGTCAACGACGACTTCAAGAAGGGCGTGATGGACCGGTTCCGGTCCATGCCGATCGCCCGGTCGTCCGTCCTCCTCGCCAAGATCGTCGTCGAGCTCGGCAGGATGATGGTGGCCATCGCGATCCTGCTGGGCGTGGGCTTCATGCTCGGCCTGTCGATCAAGTCCTCGGTGCTGGACCTGCTCCTCGCCATCGGGCTGTCGGCCGTCTTCGGCAGCGCGCTGATGTGGATCTTCATCCTGCTCGGTCTCACCATGAAGACCGCCCAGGCCGTCCAGGGCATGGCGATGCTGGTCCTGATGCCGCTGCAGTTCGGCAGCTCGATCTTCGCCCCGCCGTCGACGATGCCGGGCTGGCTGCAGTCCTTCACGGACTACAACCCGCTGTCGAACCTGGCGGACGCCGCCCGCGCCCTGATCAACGGCACTCCCGTCGGCGACTCGGTGTGGATGACGCTGGCCTGGTCGCTGGCCATCACGGCGGTCACCATGCCGCTCGCGGTCCGGAAGTTCCGCCAGAAGACCTGACCCGCGGACCGGTCCATTCCGGATCGCGTCCCGGACGGGCACCGGCCGGGGGCCGGGTCAGACGAGGGCGGTGGCCTCCTCCAGGGTGAGGCCGCCGCCCTCGGCGTACGCCGCCTCGTAGGCGGTGTCGCCCAGCGCCGACCGCGCCTGCTTCTCGGCGAAGGCGAAGTCCTCGCGCTCCGTGGTCACCGGGAAATGGTCGGGCGGCAGCAGGCCGCGGTAGGCACCGAGCAGCCGGGCGCCGTCGTGCTCCCGCTGCGGGCCGCCCGGCGACACCAGGGAGACGGCGGCCGTCAGCAGGAACGTGGCGGGCAGGTGCGGGGCGACCATCTGCGCCAGCGGGTGCCGGAAGGCGGCCGTGGCGTCGCGGATGCCCTGCAGGGCCTCCTCGTAGCGGCCGTCCTGGTTGTCCAGCCAGGCCGATGTGGCGAGCAGGAACACGTCGAAGATGGCGTACGCGCCGAAGGCGAACTCCTCGCGCAGCACCTGGATCTGCACGCGTGCCTCGTCGATCCGCCCGGTACGACCGAGGATGCCCGCGAGGAACATCCGGGCGGCGGGCATCGCCTCGTTGCCGAACCGCTGCACCGTGGCGGTGATCTCGGTGAGGATCCGCTCGGCCTCCGCGATCTCGCCGTTCTCGGTGAGCGTGCCGGCCATCCGCACGCGCAAGACCGTCACCTGCGCCTTCGCGCCGAGACGTTCGGCGTACGCGATCGCCTCGCGGTAGTCGCGGGCGGCCAGGGCGTGCTCGCCGCGCCGCTCGCGGGACTCGGCGCGGGCGGAGAGCGCCTCCGCGCAGCCCCAGTCGTCGCCGAGTTCCCGGAAGAGCTCCAGGCTCTCGTCGGCGTCGCGGGAGGCGTCGCCCGCCCAGTCGGCGCGGTTGGCGAGGATGTTGGCGCGCAGCTGGAGGGCGGAGGCCAGCTCCCAGCGGTGGCCGAGCGCGCGGGCGGTGGCCACGGTCGCGTCGACGACCCGTTTGAGCAGCCCGGCGTCGCCCGCGATCATGACGGCGTAGACCCACAGGGAGGCCGGTGTGCGGCAGGTCTGCGGGAGCCCGGGCCGGTAGGTGGCGATCACCCCGTCGACCAGGGCGCGGGTCTCGGGGTCGTCCCAGTCCTTGTTGGTCTGGTCCCGGGACGCCAGCCGGACCAGGTGCAGGGCGCGCCAGGCCTCGGCGAGTACCTCGCCGGTGTAGGGCGGCGGCGCGTCCACGAGCTGCCCGTACACCGGCTCCGCAGGGACGACGGGCGCGACGAAGGGGTTGGGGCCGAGGGCCGCGACCGCCTCCGCCCAGTGCCGGGACTCGGCCCGCTGGTCGAGGAGGTGCCAGTACCAGCCCAGGGAGTGGATCAGGCAGAGCGCCTCGTCCGCGTCGCGGGTGGTGACGGCCCGGCGCAGGGCGGTACGGATGTTCTCGTACTCGGTGGCCAGCCGCTGCGCCGTCTCGCGCTGGCGGCGCCCGCGGAGCAGGGGGTCGCTGGTCCGGGCGAGCTCGCGGTAGTGGACGAGATGGCGGCGGGCGGTGTCCTCGCGGTCGCCGCCGGCTTCGGTGAGGCGCTCGGCGGCGTATTCGCCCACCGTCTCCAGGAGGCGGTAGCGCATGCCGGAGCCGTCGGGGGCGGGAGCGGCGACGACGAGGGACTTGTCGACGAGGGAGCCGAGGGTGTCGGCGACGTCCGGGCCGGTGCCGGTGCCGTCGCCGCAGACGGCTTCGGCGGCGGCGAGGTCGCAGCCGCCCGCGAAGACGGACAGCCGGCGCAGGACGGTGCGCTCGGCCTCGTCGAGGAGGTCCCAGGACCAGTCGACGACGGCCCGCAGCGTCTGCTGGCGCGGCAGGACCGTACGGGCGCCGCTGGTCAGCAGCCGGAAACGGTCGTCCAACCGGTCCGCGATCTGCCGCGGCGTCAGCAGCCTCAGGCGCGCCGCGGCCAGCTCGATCGCGAGCGGCAGCCCGTCGAGGCGGCGGCAGATCTCCGCGGCGGCGGCCGGGTCCTCGTCGACGGTGAACCCGGCGCGGGCCGCCGCCCCGCGGTCGCCGAGCAGCCGCAGCGCGATCGGGTCGGGCAGCGGTTCGACGGGGCGGACGGTCTCCCCCGGGATGCCGAGGGGTTCGCGGCTGGTGGCCAGGATCTGGACGCCGGGGCAGTGGGTGAGGAGGCGCTCGGCGAGCTCGGCGGCGGCTTCGACGACGTGCTCGCAGTTGTCGAGCACGAGCAGCAGGCTGCGGTGGGCGCAGTGCTCGGCGAGCCGGTCGAGGGGGTTGTCGCCGTTGCGGTCGGTCAGCGCCCGCAGTTCCTCGGCGGCGGCGCCGCGCAGCTTGGTCTCGCGTGCGCCGACGGCGGCGAGGGTGGCTTCGGCGACGTCCTCCGGGTCGTCGACGGGGGCCAGCTCGACGAGCCACACGCCGTCGGGCCAGTCGCCGTACGGCTCGTGCGCCTCGGCGGCCTCCTGCGAGAGCCGGGTCTTGCCGGCGCCGCCGGGCCCGAGGAGCGTGACGAGCCGGGCCCGCGCGAGATCGTCGCCGATGACGCGGATGTCGTCCTCCCGGCCGACGAAGGTGGTCAGCCGAGCCCGCAGATTGCCGCCGCCCCTGCCGGGCGCCCGGAAGGCGGACCCGCTGCCGCCGTCCGCCGCCCGGCCCACGGCCGGCCCGTGAACCGGGCCCGACCCGTGGCCTGCGGCCGGGCCGCCCTGCGGCGAAGCCTGACCACGGGTTGCCGCCGGGCCGTGGCCCGAGGCCGAGCCCGGGCCGTGGGGCGAAGGCTGACCATCGGCCGCGGCCGGGCCGTGGGCCGGGGCCGGGCCGTGGGCCGGGGCCGGGCCGTGGGGTGAAGGCTGACCATCGGCCGAGGTCGGGCCGGAGGCCGAGCCGTCGCCGTGGCCGGAGGCCGGACCGTAACCTGCCGCCGGGCCGTGGCCCGAGGCCGAGCCGTGACCGGCGGCCGGGCCGGGACCGTGACCGTGACCGGAGACCGGGCCGGAGGCCGGGCCGGGACCGTGACCGTGACCGGAGACCGGGCCGGAGGCCGGGCCGGGGCCGTGACCGGAGGCCGGCCCGGGGCCCGGGGCGGGGCCGTCGCCGTGGCCCGGGGCGGGGCCGTCGCCGTGGCCCGAGACCGGGCCGGGGGCCGAGGCCGGACCGTAGCCTGCCGCCGGGCCGTGGCCCGGGGCCGAGCCCGGGCCGTGCGCGTGGCCGGAGGCCGGGGCGTCGCCCGCGGTCGGGCCGTGGGTCGCCGTCGGGCTGTGGGCCGGGGGTGGTGGGCTGGCGGGGGGTGCGAACCGCGGGTCGGCGGTCGCGGGCCAGGGTGCCGGGGCCAGGAGTTCGGCGTGCAGGGCGCGCAGGGCCGGGCCGGGGTCCGTGCCGAGCCGGTCGGCCAGGTCCCGGCGGACGTCGTCGTAGGCGGACAGGGCCTCCGCCGGCCGGCCCGCGTCGCGCAGGGCCCGGATCCGCAGCGCCTGGAGCGGCTCGTCCAGCGGCTGCTGCGCGCACAGCGCGGTCAGCTCCGGCAGGGAGTGCTCGGCCTCGCCCAGGGCCAGGGCCGCCGCGAGCCGGCCCCGGCGCGCCTCCATCCGTACGGCGTCCCAGCGGGCGGCTTCCGCGGCCGGGTCGGGCAGGTCCGCGAGGGCCGGTCCGCGCCACAGGGCGAGGGCCTCCTCGTACAGGGCGGCCGCCTCGGCCGGGTCCCGGGCCCCGGCGCCGGCCCGGGCCAGCCGCTCGAACCGGTACAGGTCGACGTCCTCGCGCTCGGCGGCCAGCCGGTAGCCGCCGTCGGCGGACAGCACGGCCGTGTGCCCCAGCGCCCGCCGCAGCCGGGCCACGAGGGCCTGCAGCGCGGCCACGGCCTCGGCCGGCGGGGCGCCGTCCCACACCTCGTCGACCAGCAGCCGGGTCGGCACCACCCGTCCCGGGCGCAGCGCGAGCGCCGTCAGGAGCGCGCGCAGGCGCGCCCCGCCGACGGCCACGGGGGTCCCGTCGTCGCGGAGGGCCTGGACGGAGCCGAGAATCGCGTAACGCACCGGCCCATTGTCCCCGGACCCCGGCCCGGCCCCGAACCGTTTTCCGCGCGCGGCCCGGGATAGGTTTCCCCGCATGGGTCATCAGGGCACCCGCCACGAGCGGCGGATCAGTTCGGTATTCCTCGGCATCTTCGCCGTCATGGCCGTCACGGGCTGGGCGGTGTGGACGGGGTACTCGACGAGCACCGGGCTCGCCGTGTTCCTCTTCGTCACGTCGGCGTGGATCGTCTCCCTCTGCCTGCACGAGTACGCGCACGCCCGTACCGCCCTGCACGGCGGCGACCTCACGGTCGGCGCCAAGGGCTACCTGACGCTGAACCCGCTCAAGTACACTCACGCGCTGCTCAGCATCGTCCTGCCGGTGGTCTTCGTGATCCTGGGCGGAATCGGTCTGCCGGGCGGCGCGGTCTTCATCGAGCGCGACCGCATCCGGGGCCGCTGGAAGCACAGCCTGATCTCGGCGGCGGGACCTCTGACGAACGTGGCCTTCGCGATCATCTGCACGGCCCCGTTCTGGCTGGACGCCCTGGACGGGGTGCCGCTCGCCTTCCGCTACGCGCTCGGCTTCCTCGCGATGCTCCAGGTGACGGCGGCGATCCTGAACTTCCTGCCGGTTCCCGGCCTCGACGGCTACGGGGTCATCGAGCCGTGGCTGTCGCACCGGGTGCGGCGCGAGGTGGAGCCGCTGGCGCCGTTCGGTCTGATCGCCGTCTTCGCGCTGCTGTGGATCCCGTCGGTCAACGTCTTCTTCTTCGGTGTGGTGGACGGCGTGCTGTCGGCGCTGGGCGTGTCGGACCTGGAGACGTACTGCGGCCGCGACCTGTACCGCTTCTGGCAGGAGGGCAGCGGCGTCTGCGAGATCCCGCAGGACTAGAGGATGAGGGGACCGGGTTCCAGGCGGGAAACCCTTCGCCGTGGGCCCGCCCGCCACCTAGCATGATCGGCCGTGCCTACACACGAAGAGATCATCGAGCGGGCCCTGGAGCGGATCGGCGCAGGGTACGTGTTCCCCGAGAAGGCCGTGGACATCGACGCCGCGGTCCGGCGCCGGCTCGCGGCCGGCGAGTACGACGGCCTGGACGAGCGGGAGCTGTGCGAGACGGTCACGGCGCACATCCAGGAGGTGTGCCCGGACAAGCACCTGCGGCTGCTGTGGGTCGAGGAGCCGCAGTCGATGGAACCGGAGGACCAGGACGCCGGACGGGCCGCGTTCCTCGCCCTGCTGCAGGCCGAGAACCACGGTGTGCGGCGCGTCGAGCGGCTGGAGGGCGGCGTCACCGTCGTCGAACTCGGCCTGATATCGACCGCCGACGAGGGCGCCGCCGTGATCGGCGCCGCCATGCAGCTGGCCGCCCGCGGTTCCGCGCTCGTCCTGGACCTGCGCGCATGCCGGGGCGGCTCGCCGGAGGGGGCCGCGATGTGGTGCAGCTACTTCTTCCCCGACGACCAGGTCCACCTGAACGACATCTACGAGCGCCGCACCGGGACCACCCGCCAGTACTGGACGGTGGCGCACCTGCCCGCGCCCCGCTACCTCGACCGCCCCGTGTACGTGCTGACCAGCGCGCTCACCTTCTCCGGGGGCGAGGACGTCGCCCACACCCTCCAGGCGCACGGCCGTGCCGTCCTCGTCGGTGAGACCACGCGGGGAGGTGCGCACCCCACGGACCGGCACGCGATCGGCGAGCACGTCCTGGTGGCGGTGCCGGCCGCCCGGACGATCAGCACGGTGACGGGCGGCAACTGGGAGGGCGTCGGGGTCGTTCCCGACATCCCGGTCCCGGCCGATCAAGCGCTCGACACGGCGCTCAAGGCCGCCCGGGCGGCCGCCGGGAGCTGACGGCTCAGGCGTTGCGCGCGGTCGCGGCCTTCTCGGCCTTGGCCTTGCGCATGTAGTACCAGGCCATGTTGGACGTGAGGCCCGCCAGGAGCACCCACACGATCCCGAGGAAGCTGCCCTCCACGAAGGCGACGACGGCCGCGGCCACAGCAAGGACGCACACGACAACGGCGAAGACGGCAAGGCGGGGCATGGGAAGAGCTCCTCGGGGACACGGAAGGGGGTAGAGCCCCTCCAGTGTCCCCCATGCCCCGCAGTGCTGCCGTAAGGGCCGCGCGCAGCCGCTTCCCGTACATTTCCGGCTTTGCCTGACCTCCTCTCCCCCGCAGCGTTAGCGTTCGCCGGTGACGCGCCGTATCCGGAGCGCGACAGAACGAACAGCCCGGCCGCTCCGCCCGCGACGGCTGCCGCCGGGCAGGTGGGGGACGCCGCATGCAGGAGATCTCAAAGGGCGCGAACGTCAGCCTGACCGGGCTCAGCGAGGACGCCGGCTCGGTGGTCGTCAGTCTGAGCTGGACGAGCGCTTCCGGGGCCGGTGACGCCGATGTCTCCGTGCTGCTCCTGGACGAGAACGGCAAGGTCCGCAGCGAGAACGACTTCTACTTCTACAACCACCCCGCGGCCGACGACGGGAGCGTGCAGCTCCTCGGCAAGACCCCGACCGGCAACGGCGACGAGGACCGCATCAGCGTGGACCTGACCGCGGTGCCGCACGACGTCGTACGGATCGTGGTGGCGGCGAGCCAGTACGGCGGCGCCAGGTTCGGGGACCTCGACGACCTGCGGATGACGGTCGCGGACGGGTCCGGCGAAGCCCTCGTCGGCTTCTCCATCGAGGGCGCGGGCGTGGAGACGGCCTTCATCTTCGGCGAGCTCTACCGACGGGGCGAGGAGTGGAAGTTCCGTGCAGTGGGCCAGGGATACGAGACCGGCCTGGCCGGGCTCGCCACGGACTTCGGCATCGACGTCGACGGGGAGGCCGACGAGCCCGAGGCTGCGGAGTCACCCGCCGCTTCGGTAGCTCCCGCCGCTGCGGCAGGTCCCGCCGCCACGGCAGGTCCCGCCGATGCGGAGGAGCCCGCCGGTGCGGAGGAACCCGCCGCGCCCGGTGCTCCCGCGGAGGCCGCAACCGTCCCCGCCCCGCCCGCCGCGGGGGATCCTGCTCCCGGCGCGTCCCCCGTACCGGCCCAGTCGCGCGGCCGCAGCCCGCGTACGACGAGGAAGAAGGTCACCCTCCCCAAGGTGGCCAAGAAGTCGCTCGCCGAGAACGACTCCTGGCGGACTGCCCGGCTGTTCCCGGTCCCGTCCCTCAAGAGCGACAAGGAGCGCGAGGTGCGGGCCACCTCCGTCCTGCTGTCGGTGATGGCTCAGGTCCCGGAGCTCGGACGCCGCCTCACGGCGGCGTTCGGTGCCCCCGCCGGTCGCATGCAGACGTTCACCGAGGTGCCACTGCCCCACGGAGACACCCCGAGGCGCCCCGACGGCGTCATCAGGGTGGAGCGCGCCGGAAAGCTGTGGACCGCGCTGGTGGAGACGAAGACGAACGGCAACGCGCTCAAGGCCGAGCAGGTCCAGCAGTACATGGACATCGCGGCGCGCCGCGGCTACGAAGCGGTGATCACGCTCTCCAACGACGTGGCCCTCGAAGGGGCCCCCATGGTGGACGTCAAGATCGACGGAAGGCGCAAGCACAAGGTCAGCCTGTGGCACCTGTCGTGGGCCGAGGTCGCCCACCAGGCACAGATGCTGATCCGCCACGAGGGGGTCGGCAACGCCGCCCACGCCTGGCTCCTGCAGGAGCTCCTGGAGTACCTGCAGCACGAGCACTCCGGGTGCCACGGGTTCCAGAACATGGGTCCCGCGTGGGTGCCGGTGCGCAACGGCATCGACGACGAGACCATCGGCATCGGCGACGCCCGCGCCGTCGACGTGGTGGAGAGCTGGGAGCGCCTCATCCGCCAGGTGTGCCTGCGCCTCGGGGGAGAACTCGGGCAGAAGGCCCTGCCGGTACAGCGCGCCCGGCGCAGCAGCGATCCGCGGGCGAGGCGCGTGGCGGCGGCCGAGAGGCTGTGCGGCGAGGGCAGGCTCTCCGCCGAACTGCGCATCGACGGGACGAGCTCGGTGATCGGAGTCGTCGCCGATCTGCGCACGATGAAGGTGCGCACCTCCGTGGACGTCCCGGCCTTCGAGGGAGCGCATCCGCTGGCGGCGGCGAAGCGGCTGATCCGCATGCTCGCCGAGGCTCCGGCCGATCTGCACGTGCAGAGTCTGGTCGAGGGCGAGAACGGGCCGCGCGGCACCCTGGAACGCCTGCGGCCCGAGCCGGGCGATCTGCTGCCCGGGGACGGCGCCCCGATCGCGGGGTTCCGCCTGACGCTCATCAAGGGGATGGGCAACAGCCGGGGCAACACCGAGTCGGGTTTCATCCGCAGCGTCGACGACGCCGTCGACCGCTTCTACCACGGGGTGGTGGCCCACCTGGGCGCCGTCGAGGCCCGTACCGGTCGGCGGGGCTGAGCACGGCACGCGTCCGGCGGTCCGGTCCCGGGACCGGACCGCCGGGCGGGGGTCAGACGTCCGTCGTGCGCAGGCCCGCGTGGGCCTTGTAGCGGCGGTTGGTGGAGATCAGGTTCGCGACGAGGGCCTCGACCTGGTGGGCGTTGCGCAGGCGGCCCGCGAAGATGCCGCGCATGCCCGGGATGCGGGCGGCCAGGGCCTGGACGATGTCGGTGTCGGCGCGGGATTCGCCGAGGACCATGACGTCGGTGTCGATCTCGTCGATCGACTCGTCCTGGAGGAGGACCGCCGAGAGGTGGTGGAAGGCGGCCGTGACGCGGGAGTCCGGGAGCAGCGCGGCGGCCTGCTGGGCGGCGCTGCCCTCTTCGACCTGGAGGGCGTAGGCGCCCTGCTTGTCGAAGCCGAGCGGGTTGACGCAGTCGACGACGAGCTTGCCCGCGAGGTCCTCGCGGAGCGCTTCGAGGGTCTTGGCGTGGCCCTCCCACGGCACCGCGATGATCACGATGTCGCTGCGGCGCGCGCACTCGGCGTTGTCCGCGCCCTCCACACCGAGCCCCAGTTCGTCGGCGGCGGTGCGCGCGCGGTCGGCGGCACGGGAGCCGATGATCACCTTCTGGCCGGCGCGGGCGAGCCGGTAGGCGAGGCCCCGGCCCTGGTCGCCGGTGCCGCCGAGGACGCCGACGACGAGGCCGGACACGTCCGGCAGGTCCCAGGGGTCCTTGGCCGGCGGCTTCTGCGTGCTGTCTGAGGAAGTCATGGGGGCGAGGGTACTGCCGGGTAGCCCACAGTCGAAGAGTCGGGAAGCGCCTCCCCGTGTCGCCCCGATGCGGGAGGATGCGGGCATGGATGCCGTCAGGGTCGCCCTGCTGCGCGAGGTGCTCGCCGGTACGCAGTGGCCGGGCGACGCGCGCCGCTTCGCCGGCTCGCTGCGCCGGTCCGTCGCTCCGGCCGGCGGGAAGCTGCTGCTGGTGGGGACCGAGGGGTACGAGCCCTGGCACATGGCGGCGCACCTCGTGGACGAGGCCGCCTGGTCGGGTCTGCCGGAGCTGGCGCCGACGCTCGTGCGCCACCGCGTGCGGCCCGGCGAGCCGCCGCACCTGTCGGTGGGGCTGGGCCGGCTGGCGGCGGCCGGGCGCGGGCACACGGTGCTGGTGGTGGCGCCCCGGGAGCCCGGCCCCGGGCTGCTGGAGCGCGTGCACGACGCCCGGCGCGCGGGGGCGACCGTACTGTCCCTGGACGGCGGGGACCGGGAGCTGGGCGCGCTCGCGCACGATGCGCTGTCGGTGCCGGACGGCGGCGCGGAGCTGGATCTGGACACCGTGCAGCACCTGGTCAGCGCGGCGGCCGGGGAGAACGGCCCGCCGGCTCAGCGCGGGTCCGGCCGCCGGTTCCGGGACCGGCTGGCGGGGTTGGCCGACCGGCTGACCGCGCCGCCGCCCAGCCGCTGGTAGTCCGCCACCGACCCGCCGGCCGGCCCATCGGCGTCCCGTCGGCCGACCCGTCAGCCGGCCGCGCCCGTGCCCGACGTGCCCTCTTCTTCCTCTCGGGTCTTGTCGTTCCACTTGGGGTCGTTCTGCCACTCGAGGTTGCGCTCCTGTGCCGTCTCCATGGCGTGGGTGGCCTCCTCGGGCGTTCCGTAGGGGCCGAACCGGTCCTTCGCCGGGCACTCGGGGCCTTCCTCGACCTTCTGGTGGACCAGGCAGTAGTACCACTCGCCCGGTTTGCCCACCTGGCGCTTCTTGAACAGGGCCATCGTCGTCCAGGCTCCTCTCGATGCCTCCGCAAGCCGCTGTGTGCCGCTCTATCCCGCCATGCTGCCCCATCCCCGCTGGATACACTCGCTTGCATGTCCGGTCAGTCGCTGCTCGTTCCAGGCGAGCTCTCTCCCGCCCGTTCCGTTCCCGGAAACATCCGCCGGCCCGAGTACGTCGGCAAGCCCGCGCCCACTCCGTACACCGGACCGGAGGTGCAGTCGGCCGAGACCATCGAGGCCATGCGCATCGCCGGCCGGATCGCCGCCCAGGCGATGGAAGAGGCCGCCAAGCTGATCGCGCCGGGGGTGACCACCGACGAGCTCGACAAGGTCGCCCACGCGTACATGTGCGACCACGGCGCCTACCCCTCGACGCTCGGCTACCGCGGCTACCCGAAGTCGCTGTGCTCCTCGGTCAACGAGGTCATCTGTCACGGGATCCCCGATTCCACCGTCCTGCGCGACGGCGACATCGTGAACCTCGATGTGACGGCGTACATCGGCGGGGTGCACGGCGACAACAACGCCACCTACCTGTGCGGTGACGTGGACGAGGAGTCGCGGCTGCTGGTGGAGCGCACCCGTGAGGCGCTGAACCGGGCGATCAAGGCCGTGAAGCCGGGCCGCCAGATCAACGTCATCGGCCGGGTCATCGAGTCGTACGCGAAGCGCTTCGGCTACGGCGTGGTCCGGGACTTCACCGGCCACGGCATCAACTCGTCCTTCCACTCCGGCCTGATCATCCCGCACTACGACAGCCCGCACGCGACCACGGTCATCGAGCCGGGGATGACCTTCACCATCGAGCCGATGCTGACCCTGGGCACCCACGACTACGACATGTGGGACGACGGCTGGACGGTCGTCACGAAGGACCGCAAGCGCACCGCGCAGTTCGAGCACACGCTGGTGGTGACGGACACCGGGGCGGAGATCCTGACCCTCCCCTAGGGTCTGTCGTCAAAGTGATCTTGCGTTGTGGATCATGGTCGGGTGATACGTCGCCATGAACTGTCGGACGCTGAGTGGGAACTCGTGCAGCCGTTGCTGCCTCGGCCCGTGCTGGGGCGGC
>NZ_SSBM01000040.1:0-49003 GCF_004795115.1 Streptomyces sp. A0592 | reverse complement strand
TCCCAGGGTTACCGGGGTTCCCAGGGTTACCGGGGTTCCCAGGGTTACCGGGGTTCCCAGGGTTACCGGGGTTCCCAGGGTTACCGGGGTTCCCAGGGTTACCGGGGTTCCCAGGGTTACCGGGGTTACCGGGGTTCCCAGGGTTGCCCGGATTCCCGGGGTTGCCCGGGTGGTCGTCGCACGGTTCGTCGTCGCCCGGGTTTCCGGGGTGTCCCGGGTGACCGGGGTGACCCGGCTTGCCGTGGCCCGAGGCGTTGGCGCAGTGGTTCCCGAAGGCCGGGTTGAGGCCTCCCACCACCGTCACCGTGTTCCCGCAGGCATTCACCGGCGCGTCCACGGGCGCCTGCACGGTGTTCCCGGACAGCAGGCCCGGAGAGTTCTTCGCATGCCCCGTAGCGGCGGAATCCGCGTGCGCGTGGCCCCCGCCCAGCGCCAGGACACCCCCCGCGGCAGCCATGGTGATCAGGGTCTTCCTGGTGACCTGTGCCGGTCGTCGCATCTGTACTCGTCCCCTGGTGTGTACGTATCGGCCGGAGCTCGCAGACCCGGCCGCCCAGGCTCCCCCGCCTGGTACGCCGATGAATGATTTCGGGCCGTAAAAGGCCGGTGGCCCCGGAGCGCTGGATTGCGCTCCGGGGCCGAAGACTTCAGTCGCGTCAGGCGTTGACGCAGGTGTTGCCGAAGGCCGGGTTCAGCAGGCCGATCACGGACACGGTGTTGCCGCAGACGTTGACCGGGATGTGGACCGGGACCTGGACGACGTTGCCGGACAGGACGCCGGGGGAGCCGATGGCCGCACCCTGGGCGCCCGCGTCGGCGACGGCCAGACCCGCACCCGCGAGAACCAGACCACCGGTGGCAGCCGCAGCGGCGACAACCTTCTTGAGCATTGTTCCTCCTAGTAGGCAAAGTGCGGTCCCAGCCGCGGACCGCACCACCTGTAACGAGGAGGGATCACCAGGGCTACGAGCGTATGAGTGCATTCACTCTTCTCAGTGGAATGCGCACACCTTCTCGAATCTCAGGCGTTGTCGATGAATCGGTCGAGCACCCGCGCCCCGAACTTCAGTCCTTCCACCGGCACCCGCTCGTCCACGCCGTGGAACATTCCGGCGAAGTCGAGCTCCGGCGGCAGCTGCAGCGGCGCGAAGCCGAAGCAGCGGATGCCGAGGTCGTCGAAGGACTTGGCGTCCGTGCCGCCCGAGAGCATATACGGGACCGCCCGCGCGATCGGGTCCTCCGCCTGCAGGGCGCCCTGCATCGCCTCGACCAGCCGGCCGTCGAAGTCCGTCTCCAGGGCCTTGTCGGCGTGCACGTCCTCGCGCTTCACGCGGGGGCCGAGGATGCGGTCCAGGTCCGCGAAGAACTCCTCCTCGTAGCCCGGCAGGAAGCGGCCGTCCACGTGGGCCGTCGCCTGGCCCGGGATGACGTTGACCTTGTAGCCGGCGCCGAGCATCGTGGGGGCGGCCGAGTTGCGCAGGGTCGCGCCGACCATCTTGGCGATGCCGCCGAGCTTGGCGAGCGTGGCGTCCATGTTGTCCGGGTCCAGCGGGGTGCCGAGCGCGTCCGAGAGCTCGTCCAGGAAGGACCGTACGGTCTTGGTCACGCGCACCGGCCACTGGTGGCGGCCGAGCCGGCCCACGGCCTCGCACAGCTCCGTGATGGCGTTGTCGTTGTTGGTCATGGAGCCGTGGCCCGCGGTGCCCTCCACCGTCAGGCGCATCCAGTGCATGCCCTTCTGGGCGGTCTCCACGAGGTAGAGCCGGAGGTTCTCGTTCACGGTGAAGGAGAAGCCGCCGACCTCGCCGATCGCCTCGGTGACGCCCTCGAACAGGCCCGGGTGCTTGTCGACGAGGTGCCGGGCCCCGTAGATGCCGCCGGCCTCCTCGTCGGCGAGGAAGGCCAGCACGATGTCCCGCGGGGGCTTGCGGCCGCTGCGCATCCGGTCGCGGACGACGGCCAGCGTCATCGCGTCCATGTCCTTCATGTCGACGGCGCCGCGGCCCCAGAGGCAGCCGTCGGCGATCTCACCCGCGAACGGGTCGTACGTCCAGTCCGCGGCGTTGGCCGGAACCACGTCGGTGTGCCCGTGGATCAGCAGTGCGGGCCGCGAGGGGTCCTCCCCCCCGATCCGGGCCACCGTCGAGGCGCGCCCCTTGTGCGATTCGAAGATCTGCGGCTCCAGCCCGACCTCGGCGAGCTTCTCGGCGACCCACTCCGCCGCCTTGCGCTCCCCGGGGCCCGAGTGGTCTCCGTAGTTGCTGGTGTCGATCCGGATGAGGTCCCGGCAGAGGTCGACGACCTCGTCCTCGCCGGAAACGGTCTTGCCCGCGCTCGACTCGCTCACGCTGCTTCCTCCCACTGATCCACTCAGTACCGAACGTTCCCATCCTCGCCCCCCGGGCCCCTGTCCCCAAGGGCGATCCCCGGCCGTCGGGGGGTGTGATCGAGGACCCCCCGCCGTTTGGTAATGTTTTCCACGTCGGAACGGCCCGCGAGGGACGGACGGCACACACCCGGTCCGGGTGGCGGAATGGCAGACGCGCTAGCTTGAGGTGCTAGTGCCCTTTATCGGGCGTGGGGGTTCAAGTCCCCCCTCGGACACCAACGAGAAGGACCCCGCTTCGGCGGGGTCCTTCTTCGTTCCCGGGAGCGGCCGCGGTCGGCACCGGGCGCGCGGCGGCGGCCCCGGATTGTTTGGTAGTGTTTCGCTCGTCGCAACGGCCCGCGAGGGCGGACGACACACACCCGGTCCGGGTGGCGGAATGGCAGACGCGCTAGCTTGAGGTGCTAGTGCCCTTTATCGGGCGTGGGGGTTCAAGTCCCCCCTCGGACACAACGACGAGAGGCCGGTCGGGAGAAATCCCGACCGGCCTCTCGCGCGTCTCGGGGCCGTACGGGCGAGGGCGCTCCCGCCCGACACGACACCGGCCCCGGTCCCCCCGCCGCTCAGGGCGGGCTCGGCAACATGCGAGGCCCCCCGCGCCGGCGGGTCGCCGGTGCGGGGGGCCTCGGAGCCCTCGCGAACGTCAGTCGCGGTCGGCGGCCAGTTCGGCCACTCGGCCTCGGACCAGGAACCAGCCGCCGACCAGGGCGGCGGCGATGGCCGGGAGGAGCATCACCGTGGTGCGGCCGACGCCGCCGTCGCTCCACATCAGCACCAGGACCGTGACGAGGAAGATCAGGGTCACGATCTGGGTGTACGGGGCCCAGGGCAGGCGGTAGGACGGGCGGGAGACCAGGCCCTTCGTCGAGCGGTGCCAGAAGAAGAGCGAGCAGAGCATGACCATGCCCCAGGTGCCCAGGATGCCGATGGAGGCGAGGTTGAGGACGATCTCGAAGGCCTCGCCCGGCATCCAGTAGTTCAGGCCGACGCCGGCGACGCCGAAGGCGGCGGTGAAGAGGACGCCGCCGTAGGGGACCTTGCCCTTGTTCATGACGCCGGTGAACTTCGGGGCGGAGCCGGAGAGGGCCATCGAGCGCAGGATGCGGCCGGTGGAGTACAGGCCCGAGTTCAGCGAGGAGAGGGCGGCGGTCAGGACGACCAGGTTCATGATGCCCGCGGTACCGGGGATGCCCAGCTTGTCGAAGACGGTCACGAACGGGGACTGGTCGGCGGAATAGGCGGAGTACGGGAGCAGCAGGGCCAGCAGGACGACGGAGCCGACGTAGAAGACGCCGACGCGCCACATGATGGAGTTGATCGCCTTCGGCATGATCTTCTCCGGGTTCTCGGTCTCGCCCGCGGCGACGCCGCACAGCTCGACGGAGGCGTACGCGAAGACGACGCCCTGGACCACCAGGAGCATCGGCAGTACGCCGGAGGGGAAGAGGCCGCCGTTGTCGGTGATCGTCGACAGGCCGGGGGTGTGCCCGTCGATCGGGTGGCTGGTGGCGAGCAGGTAGATGGCGACCAGCATGAAGATCACCAGGGCGCTGACCTTGACGATCGAGAACCAGAACTCCATCTCGCCGAAGTACTTCACCGAGATCAGGTTGGCGGTGAGGACGATGGCGAGCGCGATGAACGCGAGGACCCACTGCGGGACGTCGGTGAACGCGGACCAGTAGTGGGCGAACACGGCGGCGGCCGTGATGTCGGCCACGGTGGTCGTGGACCAGTTCAGGAAGTACAGCCAGCCGGCCGTGTAGGCGCCCTTCTCGCCCATGAACTCGCGGGCGTAGGAGACGAAGGCGCCGGAGGAGGGACGGTAGAGGACCAGCTCGCCGAGGGCCCGGACCACGAAGAAGGCGAAGACGCCGCAGACCGCGTAGGCGATCGCGAGGGAGGGGCCGGCGCCGGCGAGGCGGCCGCCGGCGCCGAGGAACAGGCCGGTGCCTATCGCTCCGCCGATCGCGATCATGTTGATGTGGCGGGACTTGAGGTCCTTGCTGTAACCCTCGTCACCGGCGTCGACATGGCGGGAGGGCGCCGGAGCGGGTGCCTCGGTCATGGTGCGGTCACTCATGTATGACATTCGCCTTCGTGGGTGGGACAGGCAGCCGGGAGGGCCCCGCAGGGGAGCTGGGTGGTGTCCCCTGTGACGCGTTCCGGGTGTTTTGATCGCCATAGGAGACCACGAGGCTCGGCCAGCCGCCAAAATCGCCCCTGTACGTCGAAGCCCCCGACGACCTTGGAAACAGGCGTCGGGGGCTTCGTAGGGGCTGGAAAGCGAGGTCAGTCGGCGGGTGTGCCCTCTGCCACCTGATCGAGGCGGAAGGCTTCGTTGCCGAGCCCGATGCGGGCGTGGACCTCGGGGCGGCTGCGGCGCAGGAAGACGCCGTAGAGCAGTCCGGCCACGACGGCGGCGCCGATGATGCCGGGCAGGACCCAGCTGAGCGCGGAGCCCTTCTCGGCGCCGACGAGGACACCGAAGTCCTTGACGGTGTAGACGGCGATGGCAAGCAGGGCGAGGCCGGCGGCGGCCGCCGCGACGAGCCGCCAGACCTGGGCGCCGGCGGTGCCGCGGCGGACGAAGAAGGCGATCACGGCGAAGGAGGCGGTGGCCATGAGGAGCGTCACACCCAGAGCGCCGACGCTGCCCATCCAGGTGAACAGGTGCAGGACGGGGGCGGTGGGGTCGCCGGCCGGGAGGTCGTCGGTGACCGCGAAGGCGAGGACGACGACGGTCGCGATGCCGGTCTGGAGGAGCGAGCCGGTGGCGGGGGCGCCGGTGCCGGCGTTGGTGCGGCCGAAGGCGGCCGGGAGCAGGCCCTCGCGGCCCATGGCGAAGGCGTAGCGGGCGACGACGTTGTGGAAGCTGAGCATGGCGGCGAACATGCCGGTCACGAAGAGGACGTGCAGGACGTCGGTGAAGGCGGTGCCGAGGCGGGCCTCGGTGAGCTGGAAGAGCAGGCCGGGGCCGGCCTCCGCGGCCGTCTTGACGACCTCGCCGGGGCCGGTGGCGATGGTGAGCGCCCAGGCGCTGAAGGCGAAGAAGAGGGCGACGAAGCCGACGGCGAGGAACATCACGCGGGAGACGACGATGTGCGGCTTGCTGGTCTCCTCGGCGTACACCGGGGACTGCTCGAAGCCGACGAAGGCGGCGATGCAGAAGCACAGGGCGGTGCCGAGGCCGGCTCCGCCGAGGGTCTCCGGGTTGAAGGCGTGGAGCGAGAGGCCTTCGGGTCCGGGCTTGGCGAGGGCGGCGGCGTCGAAGACGACGACGAGGGCGCACTCGATCAGGAGCAGGACGCCGAGGACCTTGGCGTTGAGGTCGATCTTGAGCCAGCCGAGCGCGCCGGTGACGGCGACCGCGAGCAGGGCGGGGATCCACCAGGCGAGTTCGATGTCCAGGTAGGTGGCGAAGAGGCCGGAGATCTCGAAGCCGAGGATGCCGTAGACGCCGACCTGCATGGCGCTGTACGCGACGAGGGCGACGAGGGAGGCGGCGGCGCCGGCGGTGGGGCCGAGGCCGCGGGCGATGTAGGCGTAGAAGGCGCCCGCGTTGTGGACGTGGCGGCTCATCTCGGCGTAGCCGACGCTGAAGAGCGCGAGGACGAGGCCCAGGATGACGAAGAGCAGGGGCTGGCCGACGACGCCCATCAAGCCGAAGGTCGTGGGCATGACACCCGCGACCACCATCAGGGGGGCGCTCGCGGCGAGTACGGAGAGCAGCATGCCTGCGGTGCCGAGGCGGTCGGCGCGCAGCGCGCGGTCCTGGCCCTTGTACGTGCGTATCTCGGCCGGTTCCTGGAGCGTGGTGGATCTGCCCGTCGGCATGGCGGCGTCCTTTCCGGGGCGCGGTTCTTTCGGGGGCGGATGGGGAAGCGGGGGGTGAGGCGGTGGGGCCGTGGGGAGGGTCAGGCGGTGCCGAGTGCGACGTTGCGCGCGGCGAGGAAGGCCTTGTGCGGGTCGCGGTCGGGATAGGACCAGGGGGCGCGGGTGGCGTGGCTGCCGATGCGGTGGAACAGCGCGGCGGCCTCCGCGGGTCGGCCCTCGCAGAGTTTGGCGTGGGCGAGGAAGTTGAGGTCGACCCGGTTGCGGGGGTGGTCGTCGCGCTCCCACTCCAGCCACCAGTCGAAGGCGGACCGCAGCACTTGGCGGGCGCGGCGGCCCTCCCAGTGCGCTGCGGCCGCCTCGGGGGTGTGGCCGCGCGTGGCGGCGAGCACCCGGTAGCGCTCTGCGTGCGCGACGACGGGGAGCACGGCCAGCGGTGAGTCGGCCGGGGACTCCTCTGCGGCCCAGGCCGCGAAGTCGTAGACCTCGTGGAGCGGGTCCTGGCCGGGGGCGAGGGTGCGTTCGGCCAGCTTCGCCACCATGAGGTGGTGGGCGTGGTGGTGCTCGCGGTGGCGGGCCCGGACCTGGTCGAAGTGGCGGCTGAACTCCTCCTCGGTGCCGAAGGCGCGGGAGAGCAGGAGCAGACCGAGCCAGGGGGTGGGGTCGTCGGGGAGCAGGGCGGCGGCCCGGCGGCAGGCTTCCTCGGCCGCGGCCGGGGTGCACTTGTGGCGCAGGGCGGTGAAGACGGCGGCGCAGGCCAGGAGGGTGGCGGCGTCGGCGCTGTCCGGTTCGGCGAGCAGCCACTCGCGGGCCCAGGCGGTGGCCGCCGGGGTCTGGGCGAGGACGACGACGCGGTGGCCCCGGCGGTCCCAGTCGTCGCCGGTGCCGACGAGGAGGGAACGGACCCTGGCCCAGCGCCCCTGGGTGAACTGGGAGCGTACGTCGATGAGTTCGGCGTCGCAGAGGGCGGGGTCGAAGAGCTGGGCGTCCCGCTTGCGGGCGCGGCCGAGGGGCGGCGGAGGCGGGGACATCCGCGGGGTTTCCCTCCAGGACGCGGGCGGACGGGGATCGGGTCGGTGGCGACCTCCCCCGCGCGCGCCGGGCGCACGCGCGTGGTGGGGTGGTCGGGCCGTGAGGTCTGGGGATCGTGCCGGTGGAGCTCCGCGGAACTCCGGGGGACTGCGGAGGAACTGCGGTGGTGCTGCGTCGGGTCGCCGGTGCGCAGGCGGAATTCGCTCGGAACTCCGGTGAGCACTCCGGTGATCACGCACAGCAAAGCGGTACGCGCAGCTCCGAGTCAAGGTCCAGTCCACTGCGTGGCGGGTTTCAACTGCTGTGGCGACCGTGCCAGTTGGGCGGGCGATATTCGTTCCGGCAGGTCGGGGGCGGCGCCTTAGGGTGGCCGTATGACTGCATATGACGATCTTCCCCCGTACCTGCTGGGGTTCCCCGGCCCGTTGCGCGACCAGTTGGTCGCGGCCGTGCTGAGCGGGGTGAAGACCAGCACCACCGGCCTGCTCGCGGAGTACGAGGCGGAGCGGGAACCCCTGCCGGAGCCCGGCGCGCGGTCCCTGCTGGTCGACTCCGACGAGCGGGGTGTGGCGGTGGTGGAGGTGACGGCCGTGGAGGTGCTGCGGCTCGCCGAGGTGGGGCTGGAGCACGCCCTCGACGAGGGCGAGGGGTACACGTCGGTGGCTGAATGGCGCACGGCACACGAGGAGTTCTGGCACAGCGAGCCGGTGCGCACCGTGATCGGCGACCCGGGGTTCACGGTCGACGACGACACCCTCGTCATCGCGGAACGGTTCCGGGTCACCGAGCGGCTCGTCTGACGCCCCCGGCGCGCGGGTCGCGGGCCGCGGGCCGCGGCCGACCGCACGCGCCGCGGCCTGCCTCAGCCGACCACACGCGCCGGAGCCGGCCTCAGCCGACCGCCTGCGCCGCGGCCCGGCCCGCCGCGCGGCCCGAGAAGATGCACCCGCCGAGGAAGGTGCCCTCCAGGGCCCGGTAGCCGTGGACCCCGCCGCCGCCGAACCCGGCCGCCTCGCCCGCCGCGTAGACGCCCGGCAGCGGTTCGCCCGTGCCGGTCAGGACCCGCGAGGAGAGGTCGGTCTCCAGGCCGCCCAGTGACTTGCGGGTCAGGATGGAGAGCCTTACCGCGATCAGCGGGCCGGCCTTCGGGTCGAGGATCCGGTGCGGGGCGGCGGTGCGGATCAGCTTGTCGCCGAGGTATCTGCGGGCGCCGTGGATGGCGGTGACCTGGAGGTCCTTGGTGAAGGGGTTGGCGATCTCCCGGTCGCGGGCCACGATCTCGCGCCGGACGGCGGCCTCGTCGAGGAGGTCCTCCTTGGTGACGGCGTTCATGCCGCGCACGAGGGCGGAGAGGTCCCGCTCGACGACGAAGTCCGCGCCGCGGTCCATGAAGGCCTTGACCGGGCCGGGCACGGCCTGGCGGGCCCGGGTGATGACGTCGCGCACGGACTTGCCGGTGAGGTCCGGGTTCTGCTCGGAGCCGGAGAGGGCGAACTCCTTGCCGATGATGCGCTGGTTGAGCACGAACCAGGTGTGGTCGTGGCCCGTCTTCATGATGTGGTCGAGCGTGCCGAGGGTGTCGAAGCCGGGGAAGAGCGGGACGGGCAGCCGCTTGCCCGTGGCGTCCAGCCAGAGCGGGGACGGGCCGGGGAGGATGCGGATCCCGTGCTGGGACCAGATCGGGTCCCAGTTCTGGATGCCCTCGGTGTAGTGCCACATCCGGTCCTTGTTGATGTGGCTGGCGCCCGCGGCCTCCGCGATGCCCAGCATCAGGCCGTCCACGTGCGCGGGGACCCCGGAGAGCATCCGCTGCGGCGGGGTGCCGAGCCGGGCGGGCCACTGCGCGCGTACGAGGTCGTGGTTGCCGCCGATGCCGCCGCTGGTGACGATCACGGCCTGGGCCCGCAGGGAGAAGGACCCGGTGGCCTCGCGGCTGCTGGCGGTACCCCGTACGGCGTCGGAGGGCTCCAGGACCTCGCCGGTGACGGTGTCCACGGCGCCGGCGGTGGCGGACAGCCCGGTCACCCGGTGGCGGAAGGCGAGGCGGACCAGGCCGCGGGCCACGCCCTCGCGGACCCGCCGTACGAACGGCTCCACCAGGCCGGGTCCGGTGCCCCAGGTGATGTGGAAGCGGGGGACGGAGTTGCCGTGTCCGTTGGCGTCGTAGCCGCCGCGCTCGGCCCAGCCGACGACGGGGAAGAAGCGGACGCCCTGCCGGTGCAGCCAGGGGCGCTTCTCCCCGGCCGCGAAGTCGACGTAGGCCTCGGCCCAGCGGCGCGGCCAGGCGTCCTCGTCGCGGTCGAACCCGGCCGTGCCCAGCCAGTCCTGGAGGGCGAGGTCCCGGTTGTCCTTGATCCGCATCCGGCGCTGCTCGGGCGAGTCCACGAAGAACAGCCCGCCGAAGGACCAGTGCGCCTGCCCCCCGATGGACTGCTCCGGCTCCTGGTCGAGCAGGATGACCTTGCGGCCCGCGTCGACGAGCTCGGCGGTGGCCACGAGCCCCGCGAGCCCGGCTCCGATCACGATCACGTCTGCGTCGTACGTCATGCGGATACCCGTCCTCCGTCGATGGTGGGGCAGATCCTTTGCTACGGAGCGGTAACCAGTCAACAGCGGTGGTTGGATGAACCCGTGAGTGCCGCAGATGAAGTACTGGACGTGGTGGACCGGGAGGACCGGGTCCTCGGGCAGGCCCGGCGGGGCGAGGTGTACGCCCGCGGACTGATCCACCGCTGTGTGTTCGTGCTGGCCAGGGACGCGCAGGAGCGGATCTTCGTGCACCGGCGGACCGCCTCGAAGCTCGTCTTCCCCTCCCACTACGACATGTTCGTGGGCGGGGTGCTGGGCGCCGGCGAGAGCTACGGGGAGGCCGCGCTGCGGGAGGCCGGGGAGGAGCTCGGGGTGCGGGGGCTGCCGCAGCCGGCACCCCTGTTCAAGTTCCTGTACGAGGGCCCGGGCGGGTCCTGGTGGTCCTCCGTGTACGAGGTGCGGTGCGAGCTGCCGGTGGCCCCGCAGGTCTCGGAGGTGGACTGGCACACCTTCCTCACGCGGGAGGAGCTGGACCGGCGGGTCGGGGACGGGGAGTGGGACTGGGTGCCGGACGGGCTGGAGGCCTACCGGCGGCTGCGCGCGTACCGGCTCCCGCCAGTAGATTGATCAGGTGATCGACTTCGTCAAGGACGTACGCCTGTGGTTCGCGCCGTCGCGGCTGAAGGACGAGGGCGACACCCCCGACTACCGCTTCTCGCTGGCCAACGAACGTACGTTCCTCGCCTGGATCCGGACCGCTCTGGCCCTGGTCGGCGGCGGTTTCGCCGTCGACCAGTTCCTGCCCGACCTGCGGTGGGGCGTACGGGTGGGGATGGCCCTGGCGCTGCTCGTGGTGGGTGCGGCCTGCGCGCTGCGGGCGGTGAACCACTGGGTGCGCTGCGAGCGGGCGATGCGGCGGCACGAGGACCTGCCGCTGTCGCGGTTCCCGGTGGTGCTGAGCCTGGGCGTGGGGCTGGTCGCGGTGGCGATGGTGGTGGTCGTGCTGCTGGGCTGGACGTCGGGGCGGTGAGCGTTCCGGGGACGGACCGCGACGCCGGGCTCCAGCCGGAGCGGACCCGGCTCGCGTGGCGGCGTACGACCCTGGCGTCCTCGGTGGTGGCGGTGCTGGCGCTGCGGCAGGCGCTGCGCGGGTCCGGGTCGTCGACGGAGGTGGCCGGTGCGGCGGTGATCGTGTTGGTCTGGCTGGCGTTCCTGTGGGTGGCGCACCGCCGGATCCAGGCGCTGGCGACCGGCCGGCCGCAGGTGCTGGGGGCCCGGTCGGTGCTGGCCGCGGTCGCGTGCACGGTGGCGCTGGCGGCGTTCGCGGTGGCGGTCATCCTCTGACCCTGACCCGCCCCTGGGCGGGTCAGGGTCAGAGGATGACCGTGACCCGCCCCTGGGCGCTGAGCGCCGAGCCCTGAGTCCTGAGCCGCCTGACCGATCATCCCACTTACCCCTTCTGATCGGGACACAACGGGTGATAGCCGACCATTCGCACTAGTCTCGACGCCATGACGACCCTCCACCACGAACACCCCACGCACCAGCACGTCCACGGCGCGGACTGCGGCCACCAGGCGGTCCCGCACGGCGACCACGTCGACTACGCGCACGACGGACACCTGCACCGGGAGCACTCGGGGCACTGGGACGAGTGCGAGCCGGCCGGGCACACCGCCCACGAGGGCCACGCCCACGCGCACGGCACGGGCTGCGGGCACGACACCGTCCGGCACGGCGACCACGTCGACTATCTGCACGACGGACACCGGCACGCAGCGCACGACGGGCACTACGACGACCACTGACCGTCGCCGCCGCCCCTGACCGGCGCTCCGGGCCAGGCCCCTCGCGGGCTCCCCCGGCCGGCCCGGGGCGGCACCCGCTCTCCCCCGGCGCGACGGCGGCTGGCAGGATGCCGACCGCCTGTCACAGCGACCCGGGGAGAGCGCAGATGCCCGTCGACGACCCGTACCTCGTCCAGCCCGCGCCGGGGGTGTACGCCTACGTCCAGCCCGACGGCGGCTGGTGCCTGAACAACGCCGGCTTCGTGAGCGACGGCGGCCGGACCCTGCTCGTCGACACCGCCGCCACCGAGCGGCGGGCCCTGGCGCTGCGCGAGGCGGTCGTGGCGGCCGGGGTGCCGCTCCCGCGGACCGTGGTGAACACCCACCACCACGGCGACCACACCTACGGCAACTCCGTCTTCACCCCCGAGGCGCTGGTCCTCGCGCACGACAACGCCCGGACCGAGCAGCTCGCCGCCGGCCACCAGCTGGAGATGATCTGGCCCGCGACGGACTTCGGGGCGATCGACATCACCGCGCCCGACCTCACCTACAGCGACCGGGCGACCGTGCACGTGGGCGGGACCGAGGTGCAGGTCGTCCACCCGGGCGTCGCGCACACCACCGGGGACTCGGTCGTGTGGCTGCCCCGGCAGCGGGTGGTCTTCACCGGGGACCTGGTCTTCGCCGGGGGCACGCCGTTCCTGGCGATGGGCTCGCTCGCCGGTTCCCTGCGGGCGCTGGAGCTGCTGCGGTCGCTGGACGCGGAGACCGTCGTCCCGGGCCACGGGCCGCTGACCGACCCGTCGGCCTACGACTCCACCGAGCGCTACCTGCGGTACGTCGCCGAACTGGCCCGGGAGGGGAGGGCCACGGGGCTGACCCCGCTGGAGGTGGCCCGACAGGCCGATCTCGGCGAATTCACGGCGTGGCGGGAGAGCGAGCGGCTGGTGGCGAACGTGCACCGGGCTTATGCGGAGCTGGCCGGGGAGCCGGAGGGCGCGCCGCTGGACATACTGGCGGTCCTCACGGACATGACGGTGATGAACGGCGGTACGCCGATCCTCTGCCACGCGTGAGCCCGCCGGGCCGGAGGGGTTCTTTCGGCCCGCCCTCTGGACGGCATACCGACTGGTCGGCATGATTACCTGCGGTGGTGCGCCGACGCACCGCCGCTCGTCCCTCATCGACTCTCCGCACGGAGGTGCGCACATGACCTCAGCCCCGGCCGACCCGCGAGGCCTGGATCTGGAGCGGCTGCGCGGTCATCTCGACCGGGCCCGGCCGGGACTCGTGGCCGGTGCGCTGCGCGGCCGGCTGATCGAGGGCGGCCGGTCGAATCTCACGTACGAGATCACCGACGGGACCGCCCGCTGGGTGGTGCGCCGGCCGCCGCTCGGCCACGTCCTGGCCACCGCCCACGACATGCGCCGGGAGCACCGGGTCATCGCGGCGCTGCACGGGACGGCCGTGCCGGTCCCGGAGCCGGTGCTGCTGTGCGAGGACGAGGAGGTGCTCGGGGCGCCGTTCTACGTCATGGAGTACGTCGACGGGGTGCCGTACCGCACGGCCGACGAGCTCGCCGCGATCGGCCCGGAGCGGACCCGGCGGGCGGTGCTCGGGCTGGTCGACACGCTGGTCGAGCTGCACGCGGTGGACCCGGAGGCGGTGGGCCTGGGCGACTTCGGCCGGCCGGAGGGCTTCCTCGACCGGCAGCTGCGGCGCTGGGGCAAGCAGCTCGCGGCCTCCCGGGGGCGTGAGCTCGCCGGGATCGACGAGCTGCACGGCGCCCTGGGCCGCAGCCTGCCCGACTCCCCCGCCCCGACCGTGGTGCACGGCGACTACCGGCTCGACAACGTCCTCATCGGCGGGTCCCCGTCCGGCCCCGACACGATCCGGGCGGTGCTGGACTGGGAGATGTCCACGCTCGGGGATCCGCTGACCGACCTCGGGCTGCTGGTGATGTACAGCTCCGACCTGGGTCTGCCCGCGTCCCCGGTCGGCACCACGAGCGGGGCCCCGGGGCATCCGACGCCCGCGGAGCTGGTCGAGCGGTACGCCGCCCGCTCCGGGCGGGACACCGGGGCCATCGCCTGGTACACGGCCTTCGCCTGGTTCAAGCTCGCGGTGATCCTCGAGGGCATCCACTACCGCTACACGCTCGGGCAGACCGTCGGTGCGGGCTTCGACCGGATCGGCGAGCTGGTTCCGGTCTTCATCGAGCACGGACTGACCACCCTCCAGGGCCTCCATCCATTCGACAACGGCCAGGAAGGCTGAGGCACGCAGCATGGACTTCGCATTCGACGCCCGGACCGAGGAACTCCGCGAACGGCTGCTCGCGTTCATGGAGGAGTACGTCTACCCGGCGGAGCCCGTCGCCGCCGAGCAGCGCGCACGGCTGGCCTCGCCCTGGGACACCCCGGCCGTCTTCGGTGAACTGAAGGCCGAAGCACGCCGCCAGGGTCTGTGGAACCTCTTCCTCGTAGACCAGCACAGCCTGCCCGACGCGGAGTACGGCGCGGGACTGACCAACCTCCAGTACGCGCCGCTCGCCGAGATCACCGGCCGCAGCCCGCACCTGGCGCCCACGGCGACCAACTGCGCGGCCCCCGACACCGGGAACATGGAGCTGCTGGCCCAGTTCGGGAGCGAGGAGCAGAAGAAGCAGTGGCTGGATCCGCTGCTGAACGGCGAGATCCGCTCCGCGTTCGCGATGACCGAGCCCGAGGTGGCCTCCTCGGACGCGACGAACATCGAGACCCGGATCGAGCGGGCGGGCGCCGAGTACGTGGTCACCGGCCGCAAGTGGTTCATCTCCGGCGCCATGAACCCGGACTGCAAGGTCTTCATCGTGATGGGCAAGACCGACCCGGAGGGCGCCGATCCGCGCCGTCAGCAGTCGATGGTCCTGGTCCCGCGGGACACCCCGGGCGTCGAGGTGCGGCGGGCCATGACGGTGTACGGGTACGAGGACCACGACCACGGCGGCCACGCCGAGGTGGTGTTCGACGGCGTACGGGTCCCCGCGGCGAACCTGATCGGCGAGGAGGGCGGCGGCTTCGCCATCGCCCAGGCCCGGCTCGGTCCGGGGCGCATCCACCACTGCATGCGGCTGATCGGCATGGCGGAGCGGGCGATCGAGCTGATGTGCCGGCGCGCGGTGGAGCGTACGGCCTTCGGCAAGCCGCTGGCCGCCCAGGGCGTCGTGCAGAACTGGATCGCCGACGCCCGCGTCACGGTGGAGCAGCTCCGGCTGTTGGTGCTGAAGACGGCCTGGCTGATGGACACGGTCGGGAACCGGGGTGCGCACACCGAGATCCAGGCCATCAAGATCGCGACGCCGCGGGCGGTGGTGCGGATCCTGGACGACGCGGTGCAGCTGCACGGCGCGGGCGGGGTGAGCCAGGACTTCCCGCTGGCCGAGCTGTGGGCGGCGGCCCGGACCCTGCGGCTGGCCGACGGCCCGGACGAGGTGCACCAGCGCTCCCTGGCCCGTAGGGAGCTGAGGCGCTACATGTAGCCTCCGGCGGAGCGGGGCCCGGGCCGGGAGCCAGGTCCCGGAGCGCAGCACCGGGCCCCGGGCCGACCGCGTCCAGGGGGCGGAGGGCTACACCGACCACCCCGCGCCGGACGCCTCGGGGATCAGGGCCGCAGCGCCCGCAACAGCAGGTCCGCGAGGTGGTCGGCGACCTGCTGCGGTGTGAGCGGGCCGTCGGCCCGGTACCAGGTCGACAGGTGGTGCACGGACCCGAAGTGGTAGTCCACCACCAGGTCGGCGGGGGTGGCGGTGGAGAAGACGCCGGCCTTCTGCCCCTCCTCGATCAGGGCCCGGAAGCGCTCGTGGTAGCGCCGGCGCTCCGCCCGCACCTGCTTGAACTTCTCCGGGCTGAGCTGGTGCATCGACCGAAAGAAGATCATGGCGTCGTCGAGGTTCTCGATGGTGGTGACGACCACGTCGGCGGCGGCCGCCCGCAGCCGTTCCTCGACGGGGGCGTCGGAGGCGGCCACCGCGTCGAGGCGCTGCTGCTGGAGGCGCAGCATGCGCGCGTACACCTCGTGCAGGAGGTCGTCCTTGGACCCGAAGTAGTGGTAGAGCGCGCCCTTGGTCACCCCGGCCGCCTCGACGATCTCCTGGACGGACGTGCGGTCGTAGCCGCGCTCGGCGAACAGCCGGGTGGCGACGGCCAGCAGCCGCTGCGGTACCGGGGCCTCGTGCGTGCCTGCGGGTTCCGTGGTCCTGGCCGCCATGGTGCCGACCCTCCCTTTCTCGTTCTGCCTGGTCGGTGCGACCAGCTGTACGACCGTCCGACTGTTTTCAGCCGCGATCGCGCAGTTCCCGTCGCAGGATCTTGCCACTGGTCGTCTTCGGAAGGACAGGCAGGATCTCGACCTGGCGCGGGTACTTGTACGCGGCTATGCGCTCGGCGCAGTGGGCGGAGAGCTCCTCCGGCTCGGCCGAGATGCCGGGGCGCAGGCTCACGTACGCCTTGACGCTCTCCCCGCGGTACGGGTCGGGGACGCCGACCACGGCGGCCTCGCGGACGGCGGGGTGGGTGTAGAGCACGTCCTCGACCTCGCGCGGCCAGACCTTGAAGCCGGACGCGTTGATCATGTCCTTCTTGCGGTCGACGACGTAGAGCCAGCCGTCCGGGTCCATGAAGCCGACGTCCCCGGTGCGCAGTTCGCCGTCCGGGAAGGCCTCGGCGGTTTCGGCGGGCAGGCCCCAGTATCCGGGCACGACCTGGGGGCCGCGTACGGCGATCTCGCCGGTCTCGCCGATGGGCAGCTCCTCCCCCTCCTCGTCGAGGATGCGGACGAGGGTGTCGGTGCCGGGCAGGCCCACGGAGAGGGTGCCGGAGGCGGGGTCGACGGGGGCTTCGAGGTGCACGGGCACGCTGGCGCAGGGGGCGGTGCACTCGGTGAGGCCGTAGCCGTTGCGGAGGTAGAAGCCGAAGGCCGCGCGCAGGCGTTCGACGAGCGCGGGCGGGAGCGGGGCGCCGCCGGAGGAGAGCACCTGGAAGGAGGCGAAGTGGTCCGGGGTGGCTGCGGGGTGGGCGGCGAGGGCCATGAAGGCGGTGGCCGGGCCGACGGCGTAGGCGGGCCGGTGTTCCAGGAAGGCGTCGAGGACGGCGCCGGCGTCGAAGCGGTGGGCGAGGACGAGGGTGCCGGCGTTGGCGAAGCACGCGGCGAGTTCGCAGACCATGCCGGTGATGTGGAAGAGGGGTGCGAGGGCGAAGTAGCGGGCGCCCTCGGCGAGGGGGTGGGAGGTCACCTGTCGCACGGCGTTGTAGGTGAGCGCGCCGTGCGGGTTCATCGCGCCCTTGGGCGTGCCGCTGGTGCCGGAGGTGTAGCTGATGAGGGCGGTGTCGGCGGCGGTGAGGTCCGGGCCGTCCGGAGCAGGCCGCCCGCCGCGGGCCACGGTGAGCAGGTCGGCGGTGACGGGATCGGCGGTGACGGGATCGGCGGGGTCCGCGGCGGCCGGCTGCTCGCGTCCGGGCACCGCTTCCGGCGCGACCGTCTGCGCGGGCACGAGCGGTCGGTCGGGGGCCGTGGCAGTGGCCGTGCCAGTGGCAGCGGTCGGGTCCGGTGCCGGGCCGAAGACGCGCGGGTCGTCGCGGGTCTGGAAGTCCCGGTCCGAGGCGGTCAGCACGGTCCGCACGGCGCTGCCCCGCACCGCCTGACGCAGGTACGCCGCCCAGGCGCGGCCGTCGCACACGAGCGCGGCGGCTCCCGAGTCGCGCAGGACGTGGCCGACCTCGCCGGACTTGTACATGGGGTTGAGGGGGACGACGACGGCCCCTGCCTTCCAGGCGCCGAGGACGGCCAGCACGAAGTGCGGGGTGTTCTGCAGCATGACCGCGACCCGGTCGCCGCGGCGGACGCCCCGCGCCGCGAGGTGGCCGGCGACGGCGTCGGAGAGCGCGTCGGCCTCGGCATAGCCGATCCGGCCGTCGAAGTAGGCGAGCGCGGTGCGTTCGGGGGCTCGGGCGGCTGCCTCTCGGAAGGCGTGCAGGACGGTCGGCGGCGGCGTGACGGGCGCCAGCTGGACCGGGGAGAGCAGTCCGCGCCAGGGCCGGGCGGCGTAGACCGAGGCAGAACCGGAGCCGGAGGCAGCGGCAGGGGCAGAGGTGGAAGCGGAACCGGGGGTCACCGGGTCTCCCATGCCTGCTGGAGGTGGTTCATGCCGCTCAGCCAGCGGTCCGGGTCGGTGGCACGGACCGTGTAGTAGTCGGCGACCTCGGGGTGCGGGAGGATCAAGAAGCGGCCCTTCTCCATGCCGTCGAACAGCGCGTCCGCGACCGCTTCCGGCTCGATCGCGGTCGGTGCGAGGACGAGTTCGCCCGCCGAGCCCGCGGCGGTCAGCATGTCGGTGCGCACTCCCTGCGGGCAGATGGCGTGGACCTGGACACCGCGGTGCCGGTAGGTCAGCGAGAGCCATTCCGCGAAGGCGAGCGCACCGTGCTTGGTGACACTGTACGGGGCGGCTCCGATCATGCTGAGCAGTCCCGCGGCCGAGACGGTGGAGACGAACCTGCCGCTCCCCCGCTCCAGCCAGTCGGGCAGCAGCAGCCGGGCGGCGCGGACGTGGGCCATGACGTTGACGTTCCAGGCGGCTTCCCAGACGGCCTCGTCGGCATCGGCGTCCCCGCCCGAGGCGAGTCCGGCGTTGGCGCAGTAGACGTCGACCGTCCCGCCGAGCGCCTCGCGGGCCTCGGCCACGATCTGCGAGGCGTCGCCCGGCACCGGGATCGCCCGTGCGCCGATGGCGCCCGCGACCGCGGCGGCCCTGGCGGGGTCGAGGTCGTTGACGACCACCGTGGCGCCCTCGGCCGCGAAGCGGTGGGCGAGCGCGGCGCCGATGCCGCCGCCCGCGCCGGTGACGACGACTCGCTGGTCCTGGTACGCGCTCACGGGATCACACCTCTCGTACGGCGGGTTGCGGATCCGGGCAGACTAACCAGTCGGTATGTCGGGGCGGAAGGGGCGCGCCTCGTAGCGTGTCGGGATGACGCTGTCGCGACGCGGGGTGCTGGGGCTGGCGGGGGTCGTGGGATCGGCGGGTGCGGTGGGCGCCCTGGGTGCGGCGGGTACCGCCGCAGGTGCCGGAGCAGCCGGGACCGGGACCGGCGCGCCTCGGGCGGCGGGCCGGGTGCGCACCGGCTTCGAGCGGCTCGCGGCGGACGGGTACGCCGTCCTCGCCGGACAGAAGGTCGGGGTGGTCACCAACCCCACGGGGATCACCGCCGATGCCCGGCACCTGGTGGACGTGCTGCACGCGGACGAACGGGTCGACCTCGTCGCGGTGTTCGGGCCCGAACACGGGTTCCGCGGGACGGCGCAGGCCGGGGACTCCGAGGGCGCCTCGCGGGACCCGGCGACCGGGCTGCCCGTCTACGACACGTACGACAAGAGCGGGCAGCGGCTCGCCGACGTGTTCACGGCGGCCGGGATCGACACCGTCGTCTTCGACATCCAGGACGTCGGGGCCCGCTTCTACACCTACATCTGGACCCTCTACGACTGCATGCGCGCAGCGGCCCTCGCCGGCAAGGCGGTGGTGGTGCTGGACCGGCCGAACCCGGTGGGCGGCCGGCGGGCGGCGGGCCCGGTGCTGGAGCGGCCGTACGCCAGCTTCGTGGGCCGGGAGCCGATCGCGCTCGCGCACGGGATGACGGCGGCCGAGCTGGCCCGGCTCTTCAACGGCGAGTTCCTGGCCGCCGGCCGGGCTGCCGCCGGCCGGGCTGCCGCCGGCCCCGTCAGGCTGACCACGGTGGCCATGTCCGGGTGGCGGCGCGGGTCCTTCTTCGGGGAGACCGGGCTGCCCTGGGTGCCGCCGAGCCCGAACATGCCGACGCCGGACACGGCCCTCGCGTACGCCGGCACCTGCCTGTTCGAGGGGACGAACCTCTCCGAGGGGCGCGGGACGACCACGCCCTTCGAGGTGCTGGGTGCCGAGGGGATCGACCGGCGGTGGGCGGAGGCGGCGAACGGGCTGGGGCTGCCCGGGGTGTGGTTCCGGGAGGCGTACTTCACGCCGACCTTCTCCAAGCACGTGGGGAAGGTGTGCGGCGGGGTCCGGCTGATCGTCCACGACCGGGAGGCCTTCGACCCGGTACGGGCCGGCATCGGGCTGCTGGTCACCGCCCGCCGGGTGTGGAGCGGCTTCGGCTGGCGCGCGGACCACTGGATCGACCGGCTGACCGGCTCGGACCGGGTGCGCACACTGGTGGACGCGGGCGCCGGGGTGGAGGAGGTCGCGGCCGACTGGGCGGCGGGGCTGGCCCGCTTCGAGACGGTGCGCGCGCAGTACCTGCTCTACTCCTGAGCCGGCCGCGCCGGGGGGCTGGCCGGGCGGGCGCCGCAGCAGGATGCTGGCTGCACCGGAAGCACGGCGTGAAGGGGGACGTCATGGCGGACGTCGGTGGCGGATTCGGCTTCGGGACGGGGACCGGGATCGGGGTGGGGCCGTACGCGGAGCTGACCTTCGACTCCGAGGGGGACGTCGACCGCGCCTCGCAGGGGGCGGTGTCCCGGATGGAGGCGACGGACGTGCTCGTCTTCGCGCACGGCTGGAACAGCGACCGGTCCACGGCGACCCGGCTCTACGAGCGGTTCTTCGCCCCTTTCCCCGCACTGGTGGGGCCGGGGGTGCGGCTGGGGTACGTGGGCGTCGTGTGGCCCTCGATGCGGTTCTCCGACGAGCCGATACCCGACTTCGAGGTGGCCGGGGCCCTCGCGGAACCGGGCAGCGGCTGCGCGCTCGACCCCCTGACCCGGCGGGCGCTCGGGGAGTTCTGGCCCGGACGGCGCGCGGAGCTGGACCGGCTGGCGGAGCTGCTGGCGGAGCAGCCGGAGTCGGCGGCCGCGTTCATCGAGTTCGGCGCGCTCGTCAGGGAGCTGGCCGGCCTGGACGCGGTGCACGCGGTGGCGGCGCCGGCGGTACCCGCGATCTTCACGGAGGACGTGCTGGAGGTCTGCCGGGCCCTCTCGCTCGCCCTGGCCAGGGCCGGCGCCGCGGCCGCCGGTACCGAGGAACCGGGGCTCACGGTCGGCGGGGGCCTGCGCGGCCTGTGGGGCGGCGCCAAGGAACTGCTCCGACAAGCGGCGTACTACAAGATGAAGAAGAGGGCGGGCGTGGTGGGCGAGCGGGGGCTGGGCCCGGTCCTGGCAGAGCTGGCGGCGGGCCGCCCGGCCCTGCGCTTCCATCTGATCGGCCACAGCTTCGGGGCCCGGGTGGTGTCCTTCTCGCTGCGCGCGGCGCCGGACGGCGCCCGGTACATCAGGTCCGTGACCCTGCTCCAGGGGGCCTTCTCGCACTACGCGTTCGCCGACCGGCTGCCGCACGACAAGGGGCGCGGCGGCGCGCTGCGCGGTCTCCACCGGAAGGTCGACGGTCCGGTGGTGGCCTGCCATTCCCCGCACGACTCGGCACTCAAGGTCTTCTACCCGCTGGCGTCCCGGATGGCGGGTGATTCGGCCGGTCTGCTCGGCTTCGACGCGCGGTGGGGCGCGATCGGGCACGACGGGGTCCAGGCGGTGCCGGGAGCGCCCCGGCTGAGCCTCGACACCGCCCTGCGCGAGGGGGTGCCCACGGCCGGATGCGTCAGTGTGGACGCGGGCTCCGTGGTGCGGCGCGGCGGCGCCCCCTCGGGGGCGCACAGCGACATCTGCCACGAGGAACTGGCCCGGGTGGTGGTGTCCGCGGGGCGCATGGGGCGCTGAGTTCCGGCCATGTGCCACCTGCACGCCTCGTCCGCCCCCGCATGCGCCCGCTCCCGACCGGGCATGTTGGGCACATCGGCGGAGGTGATGGTGTGATGGCGGGATTCCGGAGTCTGGCCTACCAGGTGCGCGACGCGCGCAATGACCGGGCCCTGCGGCGCCACTCGCTGCGCCGCTGCCTGGAGCGGTTCGCGCCCTACGGGCACCGGGCCACGTGGTGGCACCTGTGCGACCGGCACGGGATCGCCCCCGAGGACCGGGGGGCGGACCCGCTGCGGCTGGTGGCCGCGCTGGAGGAGCTGGAGGACGCGCGGAGGGTCTGGCTGGAGTACGAGCGCCAGTTCGCGGAACGGCGCCGGAGGGAGAAGCACCACGGGCTGCGCCGGCCGGAGTGGGCCTGGGGCGGCAGCGGGGACGCGGTGGTGCGCTGTGCGGACCCGGGGGTGCGGCCCGAGGGGGCCCTGGGCGAGGTGCTCCGGCGGCTGGTCCGGGCCCTGGAGTCGGAGCCGGGGACGGGGTGCCCGGTCTGCGGGGACACCGAGCTGCGGTGGCCGGAGGTGGCTCCGGTGGGCCCGTGGGAGGGGGCGCTGGCCTGGGACGGGCCGGTGTGCGCGGGCTGCGGGATCGTGGTGCCGAGACCGGCCCTGGCGGACTTCCCGTCGACGGACGCGGCGTGAAGGCGCAGGCGTGAAGGTGGCGGCGTGAAGGTGGCGGGTGGGCCGGCCGTGGTGTCGGTCAACGGTTCGCGCGGCGCCTCCGACGGGCCTGCGGTACCCATGTCACCGCAGGACCTGGCGGAGTCCGCGGTGCGGGCGGTCGCCGCCGGGGCGGGTGGGGTGCTGGTGCACCCCCGGACGCCGTGCGGGCGCGAGAGCCTCTCGCCGCGGGTGGTCGGGCCGGTGCTGGAGGCACTGCGGGACGCGGGGGTGGGCGTACCGCTGTCGGTGCCGGCGAGCATCGCGGCCGAGCCGGATCCGGCGCAGCGGCTGGCGCGGGTGGGCGCGTGGACGGTACTGCCGGACCGGGCCGTGGTGCATTTCGCGGAGCCGGGAGCGGCCGGGCTCGCCGGGGCCCTGCTGGAGCGGGGGGTGCCGGTGGACGCGGTGGCTCCGCTGGGCGGCGCGGCCGGGCCGGAGCCGCTGGAGCGGCTGCGGGCCTGGCTGGAACGGCGCCCGGGGGGCGACCGGGACGGGGTCCGGGTGGTGGCCGAGTGCGCGGCGGTGCCGGCCTACGAGCGGGCGACCGGGCCGGCCCTGCCGGCCGGTCTGCGCGGGCTGCCGCCACAAGCGGTGCTGCTGTTCGGGCGGGACGGGGCTGCCTGGCCGGTGCTGCGGCTGGCCGCCCGGTGCGGCACGGCCGCGCGCACCGGCGTGGGAGACGTGCTGCACCTGCCGGACGGGCGGCCGGCGCGGTCGAACGCCGAACTGGTGGCGGCGGCCCGGGAACTGACGGCCCGCTCGGGACGCTGTTAGAGCCGTGAGCCGGTGAGGCGTTCACCGAAGACGTCGTCCGGGTTGGACAGGGCGCAGGTCTCCATCGAGAGGCAGCCGCAGCCGATGCAGTCCGTCAGATGGTCGCGCAGCCGGGCGAGTCGGCTGATCCGTTCGTCGAGCTCGGTGCGCCAGGCCTCCGACAGGCGGGCCCAGTCCTCGCGGTTCGGGGTGCGCTCCTCGGGGAGCTGGGCCAGTGCCTCGCGGATGCTGGCGAGCGGGATGCCCACGCGCTGGGCCGCGCGTACGAAGGCCACCCGGCGCAGCGCGTCACGGGTGAAGCGGCGCTGGTTGCCGGACGTGCGGCGGCTGCTGATCAGGCCCTTGGCCTCGTAGAAGTGGAGCGCGGAGACGGCGGCGCCGCTGCGGGCGGACAGCTGGCCGACGGTGAGTTCGTGGATTTTCTCGGGAATCTGCGGCACCCGGCCGAGGGTAGCCGGAGGTCCGTTGACATACACATACGGTCCCAGCATGCTGAGCAAGCGCTTATTCGTCCGTCAGTGGTCCCGCGAGAGACAGGAACAGGCATGGCCGAGCCGAGGGTCTTCACGTCCGCCGAGGAGCTGCACGCCGGGATCGGCGAACCGCTCGGGCCGAGCGGCTGGCTGGAGGTGGACCAGAAGCGGATCGACCTCTTCGCGGACGCGACCGGCGACCACCAGTGGATCCACGTGGACCCGGAGCGCGCCGCGACCGGACCTTTCGGCTCCACCATCGCGCACGGCTACCTGACGCTGTCGCTGCTGCCCAGCCTGGTGCCGCAGGTCATGCGGGTCGAAGGCATGCGGATGGGCCTCAACTACGGCACGAACAAGGTGCGGTTCCCGGCGACGGTGCCGGTCGGTTCACGGCTGCGCGCCACCGCCGTGATCACGGAGGTCGCCGAGGCGGGCGGCGGCGTACAGGTCACCGCCACGGTGACGGTCGAACGCGAGGGCGGCGAGAAGCCGGTGTGCGTGGCGGAGTCGGTGTCCCGCTACTACTTCTGAGGGCCACGGCCCCCTGAGGGCTGCTACGTCGCCGGGCGCGGTCGTGCGCCCACCATGCGGAGCACGAGGTCGGCGTAGAGCGCGCCGACCTCGTCGGGCGTGCGCTGCCCGGCCGCACTGAACCAGCGGGCGACGTCAATGCACAGCGACAGGACGGCCAGGGTGGTCCCGGGCACGTCGGGGACGTCGAACTCCCCCGCCGCGACCCCGTCGGCGAGGATGCGGCGCACGGCGGCATCGCTCTGCCGGCGCAGCGTCACGATCTCGGAGCGGTGCCCGGGGGCGAGGGCGTCGAGCTCGTACTGGACCACGCGCGCGGTGGTGTGGTGCGCGGCGTGCCACCGGACGAAGGACCGCACGGCGGCGTCGAGGCGCTCGGCGGCGCAGCCGGGTCCGTCGGCGGCTGTGGTGAGGATGTCCAGGGCCTTGTCGTGCCCGATCCGACTGATCCGGTGGAGCAGCTCTTCCTTGGTCTTGTAGTGGATGTAGAGCGCGGCCGGGCTCATGCCGGCGCGGCCCGCGATGTCACGGGTGGTGGTGGCGTGGTAGCCGCGCTCGGCGAAGGCGTCGACGGCGGCGACGAGCAGCCGCCGTGCGGCGTCCGGGGTGACCTCGGACCACGGCCGGTAGCCGTCGACCGTGTCCTCCGCGCTGTCCATCGCTCACTCACCTCTTCACCGTCGGGAGTGAACACCCTACAGGGAAGGTGAGCAAGCGCTTAGCGTTCTCGGGCCGGCCGCTCCGGCCCGTGCGGCTACTTCGGTGCGAAGGGGTCGTACTCGGCCATGATCTTCTCCATTCTGGCCTGGTCCACCCGGCTGACGATCTGCGTGACCTCCTGGCGGTCGCGGATCACCTTGGCGAGGGTGAAGGCCGAGGTGGTGAGGTAGAGGACCGCGATCCCGAGGAACGCGCGGACCCAGCCGTCGGCCTCCAGGCGATAGATCCCGACGGCCACGGCCACGAGGGCGATGGCGAAGGAGGCGACGGCCTGTCCGTAGTACGCCCCCGTGTTCTGCTGCTTGACCGGTGTCTCGTTCATGCGTCGAGCATCGGGCGGGCGGCGGAGGGGCACATCCGCGCACGTACTCATACCGCTACTCAGAAGGCGGAAACCCCGGTGAGGGCGCGGCCGATGAGGAGCTTCTGGATCTGGCTGGTGCCTTCGTAGAGGGTCGCCACGCGGGCGTCGCGGAGCAGCTTCCCGGTCGGGTACTCGTCGATGTACCCGTAACCGCCGTGCACCTGGAGGGCGTTGCTCGCGGCGCGCACGGCGGCCTCGGAGGCGAAGAGCTTGGCGGTGGAGGACTCGGTGGCGAAGGGCCGTCCGCGGTCGATGAGGTCCGCGACGCGCCAGGTCAGCAGCCGGGCCGCGTCCACGTCGACCGAGATGTCGGCGATGAGCTCCTGGACCAGCTGGTGGTGGGCGATCGGCTTGCCGAACTGCTCGCGGTGGGCGGCGTACGAGACGGCGGCGTCCAGGGCGGCCTGCGCGATGCCGACGCAGCCGGCGGCGACCGACATGCGGCCCTTGGCGAGTGCGGACATGGCCACCGAGAAGCCCTTGCCCTCCGGGCCGAGCATCGCGGAGGCGGGCACGCGGACGGCGTCGAGGACGAGTTCGGAGGTGGCCTGGCCGCGCAGGCCGAGTTTGCCGTGGATCTCGCGGCGGGTCAGGCCGGGGGTGTCGGCGGGGACGAGGAAGGCGGAGACGCCGCGGTGGCCCGGCTCCGCCCCGGTGCGGGCGAAGAGCAGCACGACGTCGGCCCAGGTGCCGTTGCTGATGAACATCTTGGTCCCGTGGAGGACGTACGAGTCCCCCTCGCGCACGGCGCGAGTGGTGAGGTTCGCGGCGTCGGAGCCGGTGCCGGGCTCGGTCAGGCCGAAGCAGCCGAGCGCGTCGCCGGAGCACAGGCGGGGCAGCCAGGTGCGCTTGTGCTCCTCGGTCCCCCAGGTAGCGATGGTCTTGGCGACCAGGCCGAGGGAGACGGAGACGATGCCGCGCACGGCGGAGTCGCCGCGGCCGAGCTCCTCGGTGACGAGGACGTAGGAAAGGTGGTCGCCGCCGGATCCGCCGTACTCCTCGGGGACGGTCAGGCCGAGGAATCCGAGGGCGCCCAGCTTCTTCACGATGGCCCGGTCCACGCTCTCGGCCCGGTCCCACTCGGCGGCGTACGGGACGATCTCGCGCTCGGCGTACTCGCGGGCGAGCCGGCGTACGGCGCTCTGCTCCTCGCTCAGCTCCAGATTCACCGGGACCTCCTCCAGGCGGGTGGCGGGGTGGCGGCCGGCGCGGCTTTAACTAGCACCGGTAGTTTTTGGTGGGCAGGCTTTACTATGTGGCGCATGGCCAGACCGCGCAAGCCCCTTCTCAGCCGGGACCGGATCGTCGAGGCGGCCGGGACGCTGGTCGACGCGGAGGGGCTGGAGGCGGTGTCGACCCGGCGGCTGGCGGCCGCGCTCGGGGTCAGCGGGCCCTCGCTCTACAACCACTTCCGCACCAAGGACGAGATCCTGGACGCGGTGGCGGACGCGGTGAGCTCGCGCGTCGACCTGTCGATGTTCGACGGCGGCCAGGACTGGCGGGGAGCGCTGCAGGCGTGGGCGCACTCGTACCGGGACGCCCTCGCGGACCATCCCAACATCGTGCCGGTGCTGGCGCGCGGACCCGGTCGCCGCCCGGCGGGACTACGGGTGGCGGACGCGGTGTTCGGCGCGATGACGGAGGCCGGGTGGCCGGCGGCGCAGGCGACCCGGATCGGCGCGCTCATGCGGTACTTCATCCTGGGCTCGGCGGTGGGTTCCTTCGCCCGGGGCTTCGTGGACGACCGCTCGGCCTACGACCCGGCGGACTACCCGCACCTGGGCCAGGCCCACCTGCTGGCCGAGCGGCAGCGCGAGGTGGACGAGGGCGCGTTCGAGACGGGCCTGGAGGCGCTGCTGGACGGGCTGGCCCTCCAGTACGAGGCGCTGGCGCGCGCGAACCGGGGCGACTGAGGCCCGCCCGGACCCGGCACCGGACCGGGCCGGGCACCGGACCGGACCAGGCACCGGACCGGTTCAGGCACGGGACCGGACCAGGTGACAGGCCGGATGACGGGCAGGGTGTCGGGCCGAGGACTAGAAGACGACGAGGGAGCGGCCGCCCTTGCCCGCGAGCATGGCGTCGAACGCGGCTGGGATGTCGTCGAGGGTGATCCGGTCGGTCACCAGGGCGCCCAGGTCGAGGCGGCCCGCGCGGACGTGCTCGGCGATCACCGGGAGGTCGCGGGCGGGGTCGCTGTTGCCGTAGACGCAGCCGGTGAGAGTGCGCGCGAAGTGGAAGATCTCCAGGGCGTGGAAGGTGACCTGCTGCTCCTTGCCGCCGATGCCGACGACCGTGGTGCGGCCGCCGCGGCGGGTCGAATCCCAGGCGCCGCGGATGGTCTCGGCGCGGCCGACGCACTCGACGGCGACGTCCGCGCCCTGCCCGCCGGTGAGCGCACGGATCTGTTTGGCGGTGGTGTCGGAGGCGAGCACGAACTCGGTGGCTCCGGCCGCGCGCGCCAGTTCCTCCTTGGCCGGTGAGGCGTCGACGGCGACGACCGGGCCCGCCTGCGCGATCCGGGCGGCCTGGAGCGCGGCCAGGCCGACCCCGCCGACACCGAAGACGGCCACCGACTCGCCCGGGCGGACCTGGGCGCTGTGGTGGACGGCCCCGTAGCCGGTGAGGACGGCGCAGCCGAGCAGGGCGGCCTCGTCGAGCGGGATCCCGACGGGCGCGGGCAGCACGCAGGCGGCTGCGACGACGGTCTCCTCGGCGAACGCGGCCACGTTCAGCCCGGGGTGCAGCGCGGTGCCCCGGGCGTCGTGCGCGTAGACGTTGCCGACCCCGGCGAGGGCGGTCGCGCAGAGCCAGACCTCGCCGATGGTGCAGTGGTGGCACTTCCCGCAGGACGGCGCCCAGTTGAGCACGACACCGTCGCCGGGGGCGACGTGGGTGACGCCCTCCCCGACGGCGAGGACCGTGCCCGCGCCCTCGTGGCCCAGGACGGCGGGCACGGGGACCCGCATGGTGCCGTCGGTGAGGGACAGGTCGGAGTGGCAGACGCCGGCCGCGGCCAGCCTGACGCGGACCTGCCCGGGGCCGGGGTCGGGCAGCACGATCTCCCTTATCTCCAGCGGTGCTCCGACGGCGGGCAGGATGGCGGCGCGGACCATGGGCGTCGTCTCGACTTTCCGGTGCGGGGGCGGGTGCGGGCGCGGGGCTGCGGGAGCGTGCGGCTGCCGCGGGTGCTGCGGCTCAGAACTGCAGGGACTTGGTCTGGAGGTACTCGGCCAGGCCGTGGGGGCCCAGCTCGCGGCCTACACCCGACTGCTTGTGGCCGCCGAAGGGCGCGAGGATGTTGTAGCGGCCGCCGTTGATGTCCACCTGCCCGGTGTCCATGCGGCGCGCGAAGGCCGCGGCCGTCTCCTCGTCCGCGGCCCAGACGGCGCCGCCCAGGCCGTAGACGGTGCCGTTGGCGATGCGCAGGGCCTCGTCCTCGTCCTCGTACGCGAGGATCGACAGCACGGGGCCGAAGATCTCCTCCTGGGCGATGGCCATGTCGGGGGTCACGTCGGCGAACACGGTCGGGGCGACGAAGTACCCGTGCTCGTACGGCGCGTCCGGTCCGCCGGCGACCAGGCGCGCGCCCTCCTCCACGCCCTTGGCGATGAAGCCGCGGACGCGCTCGTGCTGCTTGGCGTTGACGACGGGGCCGACGCGGGTGCCCGCGGTGCGGGGGTCGCCGGTGGGGTGGTCGGCGACGGCGGCGACCGCGAGCGAAACGGCCTCCTCGTATTGGTCCCGGTGGACGAGCATCCGGGTGAGCGCGTTGCAGCTCTGGCCGGTGTTGTTCATGACGTGGCCGACACCCGCCGCCACGGCCTTGGGCAGGTCGGCCCCGGGCAGGATGACGTTCGCCGACTTGCCGCCCAGTTCGAGGGCGACGCGCTTGACGGCGGCGCCGGCCGTCGCGCCGACCTGCTTGCCGACGGCGGTCGAGCCGGTGAAGGAGACGAAGTCGACTCCCTCGTGGGCGGCCAGGGCCTGACCCGCGACCGGGCCCGTACCGGTCACCAGGTTGAAGACACCGGCCGGGATCCCCGCCTCGTGCACGGCTTCGGCGAAGAGCTGTGCGGTCAGCGGGGTGTCCTCCGCCGGCTTGAGGACGAGGGTGCAGCCGGCGGCGAGAGCGGGTGCCACCTTTGCAACGACCTGGTACAGCGGGTAGTTCCAGGGCGTGATGGCCCCGACCACGCCGACCGGCTCCAGCAGGACGGTGGAGTTCCCGATGCGCTCCTCGAAGGCGTACGAGGCGGCGAGCTCGACGTAGGTGGATACCACGGCGATCGACGAGCCGACGTGGACCGCCTTGGCGAAGCCGAGCGGGGCGCCGAGTTCGGCGGTGACGGTCTCCGTCAGCTCGCCCTTGCGGGCCTGCAGTGCGTCGCGGAGCGCACCGATCAGCGCGGCCCGTTCGGCCGGCGGCGTGGCGGCCCAGCCGGGCAGGGCCGCACGGGCCGCGCGTACGGCCGCGTCCACGTCCTCCTCGGTGCCGGCCGGGACCTGGGCGATGACCTGGCCGTCGGCGGGGTTGACGACCTCGATCCGGCCGGTTCCGGCGGCGGGCCGCCAGGCGCCGTCGATGTACATCCCGTCCTGGGCCTTCATGGCATTCCTCCCGAGTGCGCGAGCGCGTGGATCCGACCTCCCCGCCACCCTACAAACTAGCGTCGGTAGTTTTCGTCGGCCAGGGGCGGCGGGCATCAGATGATGCCGAAAACCATCCCTGCCGCGAGGACGACGAGGGAGGTGAGGGCCGCCCACTTCACGGTGAATCGGGTGTGGTCGCCGAACTCGACCTTGGCCATGCCCACCAGGACGTAGACGGCCGGAACCAGCGGGCTCGACATGTGCAGCGCCTGGCCGACGAGGGAGGCGCGGGCGATCTCGAGCGGGGAGACCCCGTGGGCGGCGCCGGCCTCGGCCAGGACGGGCAGGACCCCGAAGTAGAAGCCGTCGTTCGACATGAAGTAGGTGAGCGGCAGGCTGAGCAGGCCGGTGACCAGCGCCATGTGCGGGCCCATGCCCTCCGGGATGGCGCCGACCAGCCAGTCGGCCATGTCCTTGACCATGCCGGTGCCGGTGAGGACCCCGGTGAAGACGGCGGCGGCGAAGACCATGCCGGCGACGTTCAGGACGTTGTCGGCGTGGGCGGCGATCCGGGCCTTCTGGTCGGGCATGTGCGGGAAGTTGACGGTGAGGGCGAGGGCCGCACCGAGCAGGAACAGCACCGGGATGGGCAGCCACTCCATGATCATCGCGGTGAGGAGGGCGACGGTGAGGCCGGCGTTGAACCAGTAGAGGCGGGGGCGCAGGGTGGGCCGGTCGGGGTCGAGGCCCTGGAACCCGTCCTCGGGGTCGGGGCCGGAGCCCGCGCCGGAAGGGGAGGTGGAGGTGGAAGGGGAGGTGGAGGCCGCGGCGGGGGCCGGCCCGGTGCCCGCGCTCGACACCGCGGGTCCGGCGGAGGCCGACTGGGCGGCGTTTGCGGTGGCGGCCCCGACCAGGTCCTCCCGGCCATCCTCGACGTCCTCGACGGCGTCGGCGTCCTCGGCGGCCGGCGCCTTCCGACCGGGGAGGGCCAGCACTCCGACGCGGCGGCGTTCCCTGAGGCCGAGGACGTACGCCAGGACGAACACGAACAGCAGGCCCACCGCGAGGGCCGGGATCATCGGGACGAAGATGTCGGCGGCGTCGAGCTTGAGGGCGGTTGCCGCGCGGGCCGTGGGACCGCCCCAGGGCAGGGTGTTCATGACGCCGTTGGCCGTCGCCGCGACGCCCGTCATCACCACCAGGCTCAGACCGAGCCGCTTGTAGAGCGGGTACATGGCCGAGACCGTGATCATGAATGTGGTCGATCCGTCGCCGTCGAGCGAGACGATCGCGGCGAGGACTGCCGTGCCGACCACGACGCGCATCGGGTCGGCCTTGCAGAAGCGCAGGATGCCCCGGACGATCGGGTCGAAGAGGCCGACGTCGATCATCAGGCCGAAGTAGACGATGGCGAACATCAGCATGGCGGCGGTCGGAGCGAGCTTGCCGACGCCTTCGATGACGTAGTCGCCGAGGTGTGCGCCCTTTCCTGCGAACACGCAGAACAGTGCGGGAATGAGGACGAGCGCCGCGATGGGCGACATTTTCTTCAGCATGATCAGGACCAGGAAGGTCGCGATCATGGCGAAGCCGAGGAAGGTCAGCATGGGGGGAAGGTAGGCGCCGCCTCCTTTCGCCAACAAGACGTCGGCGCGTGAGCAATACGAGCAAAACCCCAGCTCAGGGCAGGGGTGTCAGCTCGACGGGGAAGGCGTTGAGCACGGCCGTGCCGGAGAGCCGGTCGATCCGGGTGCCGTCGAGCAGCTGGTTGACGTTGACGCCGGGCGTGGCGGAGGCAACGCCGAGGCGGGCGCCGGCGCGGTCGTGGCCCCAGCCGTGCGGGAGGCTCACCACTCCCGTGCGGACGGCTTCGGTGACCTCGACGGGCACCTCCAGGCTCCCGCCGTCGGCGGCGACCCTGGCCCGGCCGCCGTCGGTCAGGCCCAGCCGGGCCGCGTCCTGCGGGTGGACCTGGAGGGTGCAGCGGTTGGAACCTCCGGCGAGGGCCGGGACGTTGTGCAACCAGCTGTTGTTGGACCGCAGATGGCGGCGGCCCACGAGCACCAGGGCGGCTGGGCGGTCGGCGAGGGCCGCGCGCAGCCTGGGGAGCTCGGCCGCGATCGGGTCGGGGAGCAGCTCGATCCTGCCGCTGCGCGTCTTCAGCACCTCCGGGAGCCGGGGCCTCAGCGGTCCCAGGTCGATGCCGTGCGGCGCCTCCAGCAGGTCGTCGAGGACCAGCTCGTACGGCCCGAGGCGCAGCATCATGTCCAGCCGCCTCTCCGGACCGGTGCGCCCCGTCAACCGGCGGGCCTGCACGGAGGGGTCGGTGCCGTGGAGCGGCGAGTGCGCGTCGGCGGCAGCCCGGGCGAGGGTGTCGGCGATGACGCGTTCGTCGACGGCCCCGGGCGGGGCTCCGTGCAGCCCCGACACGGCGAGGATCAGGCGCGCGTGGATCTCGCACTCGTCCATCCGGCCTTCCTCCAGGGGGATGGCGGGCGGCGAGTAGCGGGCCTGGTTGCGTACGGCGAAGGCGTTGAAGGCGAAGTCGAAGTGCGCGCTCTGGGCGGGCGGTGGCGGCGGCAGCACAACGTGGGCATGGCGGGAGGTCTCGTTCAAGTACGGGTCGACGGAGACCATGAAGTCGAGGCCGGCCAGCGCCCGGTCGAGGCGGTCGCCGTCGGGTGCGGACAGGACGGGATTGGCGGCGATGGCGATCAGGGTGCGGATCCGCCCCTCCCCCGGCGTCTCGATCTCCTCGGCCAGGGCCGCGATGGGCAGTTCGCTCTTGGCCTCGGGGTGGCCGCTGACCCGGCTGTGCCAGCGGCCGACCGTGAAGCCCTTGCCGGGACCGGCCGGCCGGGGGGCGCGGTCGGTGGCGGAGAGCGGGAAGAGGGCTCCGCCGGGCCGGTCGAGGTTGCCGGTGAGGATGTTCAGTACGTCGACGAGCCAGCTGGCGAGCGTGCCGTGCTCGACGGTGCAGCTGCCGATCCGTCCGTAGACGGCGGCGGTGGGTGCGGCGGCGAGTTCACGGGCGAGGCTGCGGATCTCGTCGGCCTTGAGGTCGCAGGCGGGTGCGACGGCCTCAGGTGTGAAACTCCCGAGGGCGGCGCCGAGTTCCCCGAGCCCTTCGACGTGTTCCTCCAGCACCCCGGGGGCGGCGAGCTTCTCGGCGAGCAGGGTGTGCGCGAGGGCGGCGAGCAGGAGGACGTCGCTGCCGGGGCGCGGTGCGAGGTGGCGGTCGGCGAGTGCGGCGGTGCGGGTGCGGCGCGGGTCGACGACGACGAGGGTGCCGCCACGGGCGCGCAGGGCCTTGAGCCGGCCGGGGAAGTCGGGGGCCGTGCAGAGGGAGCCGTTGGACTCGACCGGGTTGGCGCCCAGGAGCAGCAGGAAGTCCGTCCGGTCGAGGTCGGGTACCGGGATGGCCAGGGGGTCGCCGAAGAGGAACCCGCTGGAGACGTGCTTGGGCATCTGGTCGAGCGTGCTGGCGGTGAACAGGTTGCGGGTGCCGAGGGTCTTGAGGAGCAGCGGCGGGTAGAGGGCGCCGGCCATGGTGTGCACGTTCGGGTTGCCGAGGACCACGCCGACGGACTGGGGTCCGCCCTTCGCGACGAGGCCGGGCACGGCGGCGGCGATCGCGTCGTAGGCCTCTGCCCAGGTGGCCTCCTGCAGTCGTCCGTCGCGGCGGACGAGGGGGGTCCGCAGGCGGTCGGGGTCGGCGTCCAGCTGCCCGAAGGCGGCGCCCTTGGGGCAGATGAAGCCGCGGCTGAAGACGTCGTCGCGGTCACCGCGGGCGCCGGTGACCGTGGCGCCTTCGATGGTGAGGGTGAGGCCGCAGGTGGCTTCGCAGAGGGGGCAGATGCGCAGGGCGGTGCGGGGCATGGGCCCTCCAGGGCGGCAGGCTGCGGCGCGGTCGTGCGGGGAGCCCCGAGCATACCGACCGGTAGGCACGGTGGCGAGGGAGTGCACGCCCCGGCCGTCACGAAACGCGGGCGGGCCGATGGGATACGGGCGCGCCAGGGGTGACATCGGCGGGGCCGGGAGGGACACCGAGGGATACCGAGGGATACCGAGGGATACCGAGGGATACCGAGGGCCGGGAGGAATGCGAAGCGGGGCCGGCTCAGTCCAGTACGCGGGCGAGGTAGGCGTGCATCATCGCGCGGGTCTCGGCGACGATGGCGGGGTCCCCGGCCGGGTCGTTCCGGAAGGCCAGTTGGATGAGCGCGTCGGTGGCCTCGACGGCGACGAGGACCGCACGCTCCAGCGTGGCGTCGCGGGTCAGGCCGAGGTGTGCGGAGAGCAGTTCGGTCAGGCGGGCGGCGACCTGGTGGTTGGGGTCGCCCTCGTTGTCCCCGGCCGGCGGTGCGGGCACGCCGAAGTCGACGAGGGCGAAGCCGGGCACGCTCCGCTTCATCGCCAGGTACTCGTCCAGTACGGCGTCCACGACCGGTCGCCAGTGGGTGGCGGGGAGGCCGTCGAGGCGGTCCGCGATGCCGTCGACGTATCGGTCCAGGTTGCGGTGGGCGAGAGCGATGGCCATGGCCCGCTTGTTGCCGAAGAAGCGGTAGACGGAGCCGATCGGCACACCGGCGCGCAGGGCGACGGCGCGGGTGCTGAGGTTCTCGTACCCGGTCTCGTCCAGCAGTTCGGCGCAGGCGTCGAGGATCCGGGCGAGCCGGTCGGCGCTGCGCTGCTGGATCGGTGTACGGCGCAGGGAGTGGGCGGGAGGCACGGGGTCCATCATGCCGTTCCTCGCTTCCGGGTCCGGCGGGGGCCTCAGTTCAGCAGGAGGCTGAGGCCCCCGATCGTGTAAATGATCATCAGGGTGAGCAGCGGCAGCTGTCCGGCCACCGCTTTCGCGGGCGGGAAGAGGCGTACGGAGCGGTCGTGGGCGGCGACGACACCGAGGACGTGGCCGGTGACGACGGCGATGACCTGGAGGGCGGCGAGGCCGCCCGGGCCCAGTGGTGGTGCGGGTTCGGGGGCGTTGTCAGTGCCGAGTGCCATGATTACTGTGCGTGGCCCTTCGACTACCAGGAGGGAGAAATAGTGGGCGACGAGATAGCCGAGGGCGATCGGCACGAGTGAGTGCGCGAAGGCGGTCAGCGGGCCGGGGTGCGGGCCGCTGACGAGGCGGGTGGCCGCGGCGCACAGGCAGTAGAGGGTGGCGACGAGGGCGATGGAGCCGAGCAGTCCGAGTGTGGCCGTGGGGGTGCGGCCGAGGGGGGAGGTCTGGAGGGTGTTGATCCACGAGGGGTTGTCGGCGAAGCCGTCGTAGGCGGTGGATCCGAGGAGGACGCAGACGGTGGCGACGAGTCCGGGCCGCTCGGGCGTCGCGTCGAGTCCGTGGAAGGGGTTGCGGAGGACGAGGAGGCCATCGCTGCGGCGGCCGAGGGGGGAGAGCCGGGCGAGGAGGGCGGAGTACGCCTCGAAGGCGTCCCCGTCGGCGAACCAGCTCTCGCCGTAGCGGGCGGCGAGCAGCAGCTGGGCGGTGGTGTAGGCGGCGAGCGCGATCAGGAGGGTGGTGGTGGATGCGGGATCGGGAGAGACGAGTTCGAGCCAGGTGAAGCCGAACAGTCCGGCGGCGGCGGGCCACAGCCCCAGCCGGACGGGAAGGGGGTGGTGGCCGGTACGGGGGCGGCGCAGGGCCATGGAGAGCAGGCGGTGCAGGGTGCGCAGCGGGTTGAGCAGGCGCCAGACGGGGCCGAGGAGGAGGGAGGCGGGCACGAGTCCGACCCAGAGGAGGACGTAGACGGCGCCGGGAGCGGGGTTGTGTGCGGGGTCGTCGGGACCGAGGAGGAGGTACAGCAGGACGGTGAGCGCGGCGGCGAGTCCGAGCCCGCGCAGGGTGGTTCGGGTGGTCGGCGCGTCGGCCACCCGCTGGAGGGCGGCGGGCAGGGCGAGGCCCGAGTGCTCTCCGCGGAAGCGGGAGGTGGACCAGAGCAGGCCGAGTGCGAGAAAGGAGACGAACAGCGCGGCGAAGGCTCCGGCGAACGCGTAGAAGGGAGAGATCGGCAGATCGTGCTGGGATCCGATGCCGTGCGCGAGCGCGGTGAACGGTTCGGCCGGGTGAAGGACCACGCCCTGGCCGTGACCGTGGCCGTCACCGAGGCCGAGGCCGTGGCCGAGGGGGCTCGGGCTCACCATCGGACCGCCAAGCACCGCGTGCCGCCGATGGATCGGCCTCGCATCCCGGGCCCGGGCCCGGGGGGCCGGGCCGGGGCGTCGGGGGCGGGTGGGGCGTGGCGGGCGTTCATCGGACGAGGAGTTGGGTCAGGACGAGGCTGGACTCGTGGGTCTCGACCTCGAAGAGGCCCGTGCGGTCGGCCGTCAGGATCAGGGTGGCCTCCTGGCCCGCCGGCAGGGCGAGTTCCTTGTCGTAGCCGTGGACGTGCAGGGTGTCCGCGCGGTCGCTGGTGACGCGCAGGGCGACGCGTTCTCCGCGCCGCAGTTCGGTGCGGGCCGGGGCGGGGCTGACTTTGCCGTCCCGGACGGTGATGGTGACCGTGCGGTCCACCTGCTCCTGGCCCGGGGGCGGTGCCTGCGCTGACGGGGGCGGCTGCGAAGGGGCTTCGCCGTGGCTGTGGCCGCCGGGCGTGCCCGGCGCGGGAGCGGTGAGCTGCGCCGCGCCCTCGACGGGTTTGCCGGAGACCGCCCAGGCGGTGTGGTCGTCCGCGTAGAGGCGGACGGTCAGGGTGTGCGCACCTTCGGGGACCTGCGCCGCGGGCAGGTGGAACCAGGGCCCGTACAGCCTGGCGATCTTGCGTCCGTCGAGTTCCAGGTGGGCGTGGCCGGCGCCCGGGAGGGCGGCACCGCCGGTGCTGTCGGGTGTGAAGCGGAAGTTCTTCACGCTCAGCTGGAGGTTCCAGCCGTCCTCGGAGTCCGGGCGGAGGCCCAGTCGGACCTCCGGGGCGCCCTCGGCCGGGACCTCGCGGAGCTTGTGGCCGGCCGCGTCGGCGGTCGCGAGCAGGGTGCCGACGCTGCCGGAGGCCTGCTCGTGGCTGGTGCCGGGCTTGTGGTGGGTGGTGGCCCGCCCGCCGCAGCCCGTCGCCGCGCCGCCTGCGAGGAGCAGGGCGACGGCGAGCAGGGCCGCGGTGCGGGTGGCTTCGCCGGTGCGGGCGGTGCGCCGGTGCCCGCGCGCCGCCCGGGTGGCCCCGGCGGCGCGGGACGGCGTACCGCAGTCGTCGCAGCGGGTCCCCTTGCCGGTCCCGCCTTCGGACCGGCAAGGGGACCGGCCATCGGGCCGTGCCTCGACCCGGTCCGCGAGCCGTGTGTTGGTCCCGCACCAGGGCCGGTGCGGGGACCGGGCGCCGGGCCGGTCTTCGGGCTGCTCGATCATGCCTGGCCTCCTGCGGCTCGGGGCGCCTGACTCTCCCGGGCTCCCGGAACCGCCTCGGCTGCCCCGGGTGCCTCGGCCGCCGCGGTGGTCCCGGCTGCCGTGGTGGTCCCGGCTGCCGTGGTGGTCCCGGCCGCCGCGGTGGTCCCGGCTGCCGGAGCTGCCTCGGCGGCTTTGATCTGACCTGACGGCCCCGCCGCTGCCTCGTGCAGGGGCCGGGCGGGGCCGGGCGGGGCCGGGGCGCGGTCGCCCTCGGGGTCGTCGCCCGGGCCGGCGGGGTGGGCCGGGGCGGCGCCCGGCCGGGCCGAGGCGACGACCGCCCACAGGACCCAGACCACGGCCACCAGGGCCCGCACCCAGGCGGGGCTCAGCGGGATCCACGGGATCATCAGGACCGCCTTGTCGAAGGCGTCCAGCAGGGTGAGCCCGGCCAGCAGCAGGGTCAGGCGGGCCAGCCACGGGCGGGTGCGGCGCAGCACCAGGCCGGCTCCCGTCCACCACAGGCCGAGCAGCAGGAGGGCGAGGGCCGGAACGAAGGTGGCGGTCAGCGCCATGGTGGAGCCGGCCACGTCGAGGACCAGGCCGGCCAGGCCCAGCAGCGTGGCGGCCGTGCCCAGGCTGGAGCCGCGCAGGCGGCGCCACCACAGGACCCCGCCCACCAGCAGCAGCACCGCGGCCACGGCCAGCGCGAGCTGGGTCTCCACCCGCTCCGGTCCGCGCGCGCCGTACCAGTCGCAGCCGGCCGGGAGTTTGCGGGCCTGGACGTTGTAGTCCGCGCAGACGAGGAGCTGGACCAGCTTGACCGGCTCGCCCACCAGGCGGGCCGACGCCCCCGTGACGTCGCCCCGTCGCTCGCCGCACCGCGGGACCGTGCCGGGGGTGGACCCGTCGGGGCCGTCCTGCCAGCAGTTGCCGCTGCCCTGGCCGTCCCACCAGACGTCCATGCCGTTGGGGCGGGATGCGCCGGACCGGTCCTTGCCGAGGACGTTGCCGGCGTAGCGGTTGTGGTGGGAGGTGTCGGTCTGCTTCGACCAGGCCTCCTCGCCGCGGATGAAGGCGGGGACCGCGCTGAGGAAGAAGCCCGCGCGCTCGTGCCCGTACACCCAGTTGCCCTCGTAGAGGTTCCAGTTGCCGCCCGCGGTGATGATGCCGGTGCCCGGCGGCATGGAGATCTGCGGGCAGACGACGCCGCGTTCGTAGCCGCGCTCGATCGGCGGTTTCGCGCAGGTTCCGTCGGCGACGTGGCGGTAGTAGTCCTGGTTGTTGTCGTGGATCAGGTTCCGCTCGAACTTGGCGTGGTTCTGCGGGAGTCCGGGGTGGCCGGGAAAGGCGCTGTCCATCGAGGCGCCGCCCATGTTCTGGTCGAACTCGTTGTCGTGCACCCACACCGAGTCACCCGCGGTGCCGGAGTAGCCGACCATGTTGTGGTGGCTGCGGCAGCCGGTGATCTCGATGGAGTAGCGGGGGACCTCGTAGCCGCGGCCGTCGTTGATGTCGGAGGCGCTACCGGGGTAGATGCCCGAGTCGCCGTTGCCGTAGGACTCGCAGTTCTTGTAGAGCCCGTGGTCGCTGGCGAAGGTCAGGAAGCCGTACTCGTCGTTCCAGCGGGTGAGCACGTCGTCGATGACGAAGCCGTCGGCGGCGAGCACGTACAGCGAGTTGAAGGTGGTGCGCTGGGCGGTGAAGTTGCGGAAGTAGACGCCGTCGGACTTGTCGGCGCGGATGGCGTTCAGCTTCTGGTACTTGGCATCGACGACCACGTCCAGGCGGTTCGCTCCGGTGCCCTCGATCTGCAGGTTCTTCTTGCCGAGGATGGCGACCAGGTTCTGGTTGTGCCGGCACTGCACCTGCTGCTCGTAGGACAGGATCTGGTAGCCCAGCGCGGAGTCGGGCGCCTTGAGCGCGGCGCACTCCCCCGTCGGCTTGGGCAGTGAGGGCTCCTCCTCGTAGAGGCCGGGGAGGATCGCGATGTTCATCCCCGGCCGGTCCACGGCGTCGACGGCTTCCTGGAGGTGCCGGTAGCCGCTCTGCTCGCAGCGCTCGTACAGGGCGAGGTTGCGGGCCTTGAGCTCCTCGGGGAAGGCGGATATCCGGCGTTCGAAGGCCGGCCGGTCCGTCTTGCAGACGATGAGGTCGGGGTCGGCCCTGCGGTACTGCGGCACGGAGCCGGAGCCGTCCGGGAAAGTGACCGGGCGCTCTTCGTGCGCGCGGGCCGCGGGCGCGGCGGCGAAGAGTGACAGGAGGGCGAGGAGGGCGGCGAGGAGCGCCGCCGGCACGGCAGGAAACCTGCGGGTCCACGACATGCGCGTGAGAGTAGAGCAATGTTCATCTTTTGTGATCCCCCCGGGAGCGAATCCGCGCCCCCGCCCGGCCGCCCCACGGCCCTTCCTCCCGGATCCTGCCGTTTCCTCCCGCCCCGCCCGTGGACTCCCGGCGGGACTCCCGGCGGGACTCCCGGCGGGCGCCGCCAGGACGCCGTTGACGAGCGGGCCGCGGAATCCTACTGTCGACCATAGGATTCCTTCGACGGAGCGGGAGCAGCACATGAGCGAGCAGGCCGGCAGCGAGCAGGCCAGGAAGACGGCCGAGGCACTGGAGTACCTCACCGGCTTCGGCAACGAACACAGCTCCGAGGCCGTCCCCGGCGCCCTGCCGCTCGGCCGGAACTCGCCCCAGCGGGCACCCCTCGGCCTCTACGCCGAGCAGCTCAGCGGCAGCGCCTTCACCGAGCCCCGCAGCCACAACCGCCGCTCGTGGCTCTACCGGATCCGCCCCTCGGCCGCGCACCCGCCCTTCACCCGGGTCGACAACGGCGCCCTGCGCACCGCCCCCTTCACCGAGGCGCCCGCGGACCCGAACCGGCTGCGCTGGAACCCGCTGCCCGACCCGGCCCCCGGCACCGACTTCCTGGCCGGCCTGTGGACCCTCGGCGGCAACGGCGACGCGACCCAGCGCACCGGCATGGCCGTCCACCTCTACGCCGCCAACGCGTCCATGACGGGCCGGGTGTTCAGCGACTCCGACGGCGAGCTGCTGATCGTCCCCGAGCGCGGCGGCCTGCTCCTGCGCACCGAGCTGGGCCTGCTCAGCGCCCGCCCGGGTGAGGTCGCCCTCATCCCGCGCGGCGTCCGCTTCCGCGTCGAGCTGCTGGACGCCGACGCCCGCGGCTACGTCTGCGAGAACTACGGCCAGCCCTTCGTCCTGCCCGACCTCGGCCCGATCGGCGCCAACGGCCTCGCCGCCGCGCGCGACTTCCGGGCCCCGGTGGCCGCGTACGAGGACGTCGAGCGCCCCACCGAGGTGATCAACAAGTTCTGCGGCAACCTCTGGTCGGCCACCTACGGCCACTCGCCGCTCGACGTGGTCGCCTGGTACGGCACGCACGTCCCCTACGTCTACGACCTGCGCCGCTTCAACGTCCTGGGCACGATCAGCTACGACCACCCGGACCCGTCGATCTTCACCGTCCTGACCTCGCCCTCGGACACCCCGGGCCTGGCGGGCGTGGACTTCGTGGTCTTCGCGCCGCGCTGGCTGGTCGGCGAGGACACCTTCCGCCCGCCGTACTTCCACCGCAACGTGATGAGCGAGTACATGGGCCTGATCGAGGGCGCCTACGACGCCAAGGCGGAGGGCTTCGTCCCCGGCGGCGGCTCGCTCCACAACATGATGTCCGCGCACGGGCCCGACCACGAGACCTTCGACAAGGCCAGCGCCGCCGAGCTGAAGCCGCAGAAGATCGACGACGGCCTGGCCTTCATGTTCGAAACCCGCTGGCCGATCACCGCCACCGCCCAGGCGGCCGGCGCGGACCACCTCCAGCGCGGGTACGACGACGTGTGGCAGGGTCTGCAGCGCCACTTCCGCGCCTGACCTGCACTGCGTACCCTGCGCATGCGCCGCCGCACGTCAGCCCCGTCCAGCCGTTCGGAGATCCACCCGTGACCGCCTTCGCCCCCGACTCGCTGGTCCTGAACCGGAAGCTCCCGCTCTGGTACCAGGTCTCGCAGTCACTGCGCGCCTCGATACTGGGGCGCACCCCGGACGCCTCGCTGCGCCTGCCCACCGAGGAGCAGCTGGCCGAGCACTACGGGGTGAGCGTGCTGACCATGCGGCAGGCGCTCAAGGAGCTCGAGGGCGAGGGCCTGATCAGCCGGCACCGGCGGCGCGGCACCTTCATCGAGCCGGGCGCACTGCGCAGCACCCCGGTCCGGCTGCTGGGCTCGGTCGACGCGATCGTGGCCCAGCAGTCCGGCGACAGCACCACCGTCCTCGGCCACGGGCGCACCCCCGTGGCCGGGGAGCTGCTGGACCACTTCCCGGACACGTCCGAGGTGGTCACGTACCGGCGGCTGCGGCGCGACCGTGAGAGCGGTGAGCCGACCAACTGGGCGGAGAACGCGGTCCTGCCGGAGTTCGCGGAGGCCGTCGACGTCGCCGATCTGGAACGCTGGCCGATGACGAAGGTGCTGCGGGACGTCGTGGGGGTGCGCATCAGCCGGATCACGGACACCGTGGAGGCCCGGCTCGCGGACCCGGAGACGGCCGAACTGCTCCAGGTCCCGCTGCTCAGCCCGATCCTGCACTACACGGGCGTGACCTACGCCGAGGACGGGCGGGTGGTGGACGTGGCGCGGATCCGCTACCGGGGCGACCGGTTCTCCTTCACGGTGACGGTCGACGCGCACTGACCCCGCAGACCGCCCGCCCACGGACGCGGGGGCGTCACGCCGCTCGGCTCACTTCTTCTCGTCGTCGGCGGTGCGCTCGCCCTCCGCCTGGGAGGGCGTGGTGCGCATCGTCTGGGGGTGGCGCTCCTTGCGCTGGGCCTCGTCCATGTCCTCGTCGAGGCGTTCGCCCTCGGCCTGGGACGGAGTCGAGTATTCGTCGTACTGGCTCATGACCGTCTCCTCGGTCGATACCGTACGTATCCGTATATAAGGAGCGTAGCTCTTCGGCCTGGACGCAGCCCGGCCATCGGAGCCCGTCGCTACCATCGGCGGCGTGAGCGCTGACACACCGCAGCCGGACCCGCTGCTGGACGATCTGATGCCCTGGGCCGTGGGCGGCCTGCGCCTGGGCCGGGACTGGGTGGCCGCACCCGATCCGGCGGCCCTGCGCACCCGCTGGACCGTTCTGGCGGGCTCCGAAGGCGCCGAGCGGGACCGGCTGTTCCGCCCGAGCCGCAGCCGCACGCCCACCGCCTCGGCGGCCGCGCTGCCCGGTCAGCGGTCGGCTGCCACGGCCCGGTTCGCCGATGCCCCCGGCCCCTGCCCCGACCCCGTACGGGTACTGCGCGAGCCCTTCGACGAGCAGTGGCTGCTGCCCGACCAGCGGCTCATCGACACCGCCCGCCCGGAGCTCTGGCGGGTCCGCGACGAGCACCAGCTGTTCCTCGTCGAGACCCCGGAGCCGATGGTCACCGCGCACCTGCCGGCCGGCCGCGGCGGCCGGCTCGGCCGGATCCGCCCGCTGCACCGGCGCCCGGGCGGCGCCGAGCCGAACCTCGCCCCCGGCCTGCTGCCGCTGCTGGGCGAGCGCCACGGCGGCTGGGTGACCCCCGAGGACGTCCTGTGCTGGATCCTGGCGGCTGGCCGGCCCGGCCCGCACGGGTACGAGGTCCCGCTCGCGGCCGACTCCGGGCGCTGGCGGGCCGGGCTGGAGCTGGGGCACCGGCTGCTCACCGTCCAGCTGCGCGGGGCACGCGGCGGGGAGGCGCCCCGCCTGCCCGGCGGGCGCCGCCCGTACGTCCGCTCCGCGGTCGGAGGGTGGCCGCGCGAGCTCTCGTACGACGCGGACACGGAGACGCTCGGGCTGGGGAGCGGGACGGTCTCCCCCGTGCCGGCCGGGGCCTGGGAGTACGAGGTGCAGGGCGTGCGCGTGCTGGAGGGCTGGCTGGCCGCCCGTACGGCGCACCGGGGACCGGAGGCCGACGGGCTGGCCGCGCTGGGGCCCGCCGAGTGGCCCCAGAGCTGGACCTCGGAACTGCTCGCGCTGGTGACGACGCTGGCGCTGCTGGCCGAACTGGCTCCGGAGCGCGCCGCGTTCGAGCCCGGTCCGGCCCTGCCGGCCGCGGAGCTGCGCGCGGCCGGGGTGCTGCCGCCGCCGGCCTGGACCCGGCGCCCGGCCTCGGTGCTGGACCACCAGGAGGAGGGTCCGGGCGGCCAGTTCGCCCTGCTCTGACCGCCCGCGGCGGTCCGCGGCCCGCCCGCGGGCGGGTCTGAACCGGTCCTCATGGGCGACCAACGGCGCATATCGTCCGCCGCGTGGTGACAGACCCCCGTCCGACCCGGTAGGCAGGGCTCATGACCACCGAACCGCTGCCTCTGGACGGCATCACCGTCGTCACCGTCGAACAGGCCGTCTCGGCCCCCTTCGCCACCCGTCAGCTCGCCGACCTCGGCGCCAGGGTGATCAAGGTCGAGCGCCCCGACGGCGGCGACTTCGCCCGCGGCTACGACACCGCCGCGCACGGCCTCGCCTCGCACTTCGTGTGGGCGAACCGGGGCAAGGAGTCGATCGCGCTCGACCTGAAGGACCCGCGCGGCCGCGAGGTGCTGCACGGCCTGCTGGCCGGTGCGGACGTCTTCGTGCAGAACCTCGCCCAGGGCGCCGCCGCCCGCCTCGGGCTCGATTCGGCCGCGCTGTGCGCCCGCTACCCGCGGCTGGTCGCCGTGGACGTGTCCGGCTACGGCGCCGAGGGCCCGTACGCCCACAAGCGCGCCTACGACATGCTCGTGCAGTGCGAGGCGGGGCTGGTGTCGGTGACCGGCACCCCGGAGCAGCCCGTCAAGGCGGGGATCCCGGCGGCCGACATCGCGGCGGCCATGTACGCCTTCTCGGGGGTGCTGGCCGCGCTGCTGCGCCGCGGCGTCACCGGGCGCGGGGGCAGGGTGGAGGTGTCCATGCTGGACGCGCTCGCCGAATGGATGGGGCACCCGCTGCACCACACGATGCACGGCGGGGAGCAGCCCGTGCGCACGGGGCTCGCGCACGCGGTCATCGCCCCGTACGACGCCTATGCGACGGCGGACGGAGACCGGGTGCTGCTGTCGGTGCAGAACGACCGCGAGTGGCGGCGGCTCGCGCAACAGGTGCTGGAGCAGCCGGAGTTGGCCGATAATCCGGCGTACGCGACGAACACGGCGCGGACCGGGAACCGGGAGAGGACCGATGCGGTCGTGGCCCGGGCGCTGGGCCGGCTGGGCGCCGACGAGGCGATCGCGCGGTTGGAGGCGGCGGGCATCGCCTGCGCGCGGCTGAACTCGGTGGCGCAACTGGCCGGGCATCCGCAGCTCGCGGCCCGGGACCGGTGGCGGGAGGTGGGATCGCCGGTCGGTCCGCTGCGGGCCCTGCTGCCGCCGATCGGGCTGCCGGGCGGCGCGGCACCGCACATGGGTGCGGTGCCCGCGCTGGGTGAGCACACCGATGACCTCTTGCGCGCCCTGGGGATGGCGGGCGCACGGATCTCGGAACTGCGCCGGGACGGTGTGATCGCATAGGGCCGGGGTGGCCGCAGGCCGGGAGGGCCAACGGCCGCGGGTGCGGGGTCTGTTACGAGCGGCGGCTGCCGAAGAGCGTGCGACGCAGACGGCGCAGCGGCGCGAAGAGCGAGACGCGCGCGCTCCGGCTCCGCAGACGGTGCGTGTGGTCGCGGGAGGTGAGCTCGCGCATCAGCAGCGTCGCCTCCGCGGCCTCCCGGTGCGGGACGGCGGGTCCGCCCAGCACGGCGAGGTGGCGGTCGAGGCGCGAGCTGGTCGCACTGCTGCCGCAGGTGATGGCAGGCACGCGAGGCGGCCTGCTGCGCATTGCTATCTGTTCCATGATCTCTCCCCACCCGTACGAGGGCACCCGGCCCGGGCAGGTTAACCCTATCGCCCCCGCGTTGCCCGCGGGTATCCCGGTGGTGTGAATTACCCCTGTGGCGACGGGGAGTTGACGATTACTCAGCGGAGTCGCCCGTTACTCTCCGCACAGAAGCGGGTGCGGAAATCACCCTCCGGAAGAGCTCGGCGCGAGTCTCGTCACGACAGGGGCCGCTCGACGCTCGCTGCGCTAACTTGGAGTGACGGGTCGATGACCCATGGGCGCACAGAAGCATTCGGGGGGCTCGCGTGAGTGAGGAATCCAACTCCGATCGTGTCGTCTCGGGGCGCTACCGGCTGCTGGAGCAGATCGGCCGCGGCGGGATGGGCGTGGTGTGGCGGGCCCGGGACGAGGTGCTGGCCCGCGACGTGGCCGTCAAGGAGGTACGCGCACCGGCCGGGCTGGACGCCGCCGAACTCCAGCGCATGTACCGGCGCCTGGAGCGGGAGGCCTGGGCCGCCGCCAGGGTCTCGCACCGCGGGGTGGTCACGGTCTACGACGTGGCCTCCGAGGACGGCCGGCCCTGGATCGTGATGGAGCTGGTGCGCGGGCTCTCGCTGGCCGACGTGCTGGAGGCGGAGGGGCCGATGACCCCGCAGCGCGCGGCGCACATCGGTGAGCAGGTCCTGGCCGCACTGCGCTCCGCGCACGATTCGGGGGTGCTGCACCGGGACGTGAAGCCGGCCAACGTGCTGATCGCCAACGACGGCCGGGTGGTGCTCAGCGACTTCGGGATCGCGAGCCTGGAGGGCTCCTCCGCCATCACCATGACGGGCGAGGTGGTCGGCTCCCCCGAGTTCCTGGCGCCCGAGCGGGCGTTGGGACGCGATCCCGGCCCGGGGTCGGACCTGTGGTCGCTCGGGGTGATGCTCTACGCCTGCGTCGAGGGGGTCACGCCCTTCCGGCAGGCCACCGCGCTGGACACGCTGCGGGCCGTGGTGGACGAGGAGCCGCCCCCGGCGCGCCGGGCCGGTCCGCTGGAGCCCGTACTGGCGGGGCTGCTGCGCAAGGAACCCGCGGAGCGGCTGGACGCGGCGGAGGCCGCCCGGATGCTTCGGGTGGTGGGCGCGGGCGGAGCCGTACGGGCCTCCGGCGGGCCGGTGTCGGGAGCGGGTGCGCCGATGCCGACGGCCCGCCTCGGCCACGAACCGCAGGGCGGCGGCGGGCCGTACGGGGCGCAGGCGCCCCCGGCTCCCGCGCCCGGGCCGGTTCCGGCGGGCGGGTACGACGGGGGCGGGGGCACGGGCGGAGGCACGGCCACGGCCGGGGGCACGGGCGGAGGCGCGGCCGGGCCGGTGCTCTTCGCCGGGATCGTCCTGCTGCTGCTCGCCCTGGCCGCGCTGGGCTGGGTACTGCTCAAGGACTTCGGGGACAAGGGCGGCCGCGGCGGGAGCGGAGGTGCCCCCACGGGCTCGGCCACCGTCCCGGCCGCCACCACGGCCCCGACGGCCACCGCGCCGGCGTCCGCGCCCGCATCGGCCTCGGCCCCGGCCTCGCCGAGCGCGGGCCTGCACGTCTCGGTGTACGTCGACGCGGTGCGCACCAAGTACGCCGGGAGCTGTCCGCCGCCCGCCGGGGGCGCGCCCGCCTTCGGCGCGACCGTCGAGGTGGATCGGATCCCGGTGGTGCTGGAGTACCGCTGGGCCACGCGGAGCGGCCGGACGTCCGGGCCCGGCTGGCAGTCCGTCACGTACGAGGCGGCCGGGCCGAAGAGCCGGCGGCTGGATCACACCGAGCTCACGCACGTGCCCGGCGAGGTCTTCGAGGACGCGGTCCGGCTGGAGGTGCGGGGACCGGCGGAGGTCGCCACCGAGTGGGTGGCGACCTCCGTGGCGTGCGAGAAGGCGACCCCGTCGGGCGGGGCCTACTCCCCCGGTGCGAGCCCGTCCCCGGCGTCGCCGACGGCGAGCGCCGGGACGACCCCGGAGACCGGCGGGGAGGATCAGGCGGCGTTGGTGAGGGCGGGCAGGTAGCCGCCGGACTGTCCGGCGGCGGTCGGGTGGTAGGACTCGGCGATGTTCAGCCAGTTGACGCTGTGCAGCCACGGGCTGCCGGAGCAGATCTCGTGGCCCGTGAAGGAGCCGGCGACCGAGGCGAAGGTGAAGCCGTGGTTCGCGGCGCGTTTGGCGATGGCGGCGTTGAGGTGGTCGGCGGCGCCGTTGATGGCGGCGCGCTCGCCTTCGCTCAGACCGGTCGTGCAGCTGCCGTTCAGCTTGTAGAAGCGGGGATAGCCGAGGACGACGACGCGGGCGGCGGGCGCCCGGCTGTCGATGGCGTTGTAGACCTGGTCGAGCAGGCCGGGGAGGGTGGAGTCCACGTAGGCCTTGGCCTGGTTCACGCGGTTGACGCAGGTGGATTCGGACTGGAGGACGCAGGTCGTCATGACGTCGGAGAATCCGGCGTCGTTGCCGCCGATGGTGATGCTGACCAGGTCGGTCCCGGAGTTGAGGGGGGCGAGCTGGCCCGAGAGCACATCACCCGTACGGGCGCCGGAGCAGGCGGTGAAGGCGAAGGTCTGCGGGGAGTGGGCCGCGGCCCAGAGGGCGGGGTAGGCGCGGGCGGTGCGCTTGCAGTTGCCGCTGGCGCCGTCGTAGCTGCCGGCGCCGAGGCCGGAGGAGTACGAGTCGCCGAGGGCGACGTAGCCGAAGTCGGCCTGGGCGGCGGCCGCCTGGCCGGCGCCGAACAGTGCGGCGGTCGCAGCGAGTAAGAGGGAGGAGGTCAGGGCAGCGAAGCGCGACATTCTGATGCTCATGTGTGCGGCTCCTTGTGGGGGTTACTCCTGAGTTGTTGGTACAAGCAGCCGGGGGTTGCCGGAAGTGTCCATGCCAAGAATGTTCGGAGTGGAGTTGCGGCCCGAATCTTCACCCGTCCTGCGTTTGAAGAGGGAACTTGGCACCCGATCCGGCGAAACACGGGTGCACGGGGCCACCTCGTGCCGGATCATGGGCGCCATGCCAGCCAACCCGCATGACGCGCTGCCGATCCGGCTCAACGTCGACGACAGCGATTCGCCGTCGGACGTCGTCGACGCGCTGTTCCTCGGCCGGTTCGCCTCGGGCGAGCAGCCCTACTCGCACAGCGTGTCGATCGAGCGGGTCAAGGCGGAGGCGACCCTCCTGCCGCCGGAGGCCACGGTGTTGCGCTCGGCGCGGGACAGCGACCGCAGTGCCACCCTCGCCGAGGGCGAGGGCTGGACCATGCTCGTCTCCCGCTGGAGCCGGGGCGCGGACGTCACCGTGACGGCCGTCAGCGACGAACTGGCCGCCGGCGTGCTCGGCAAGGCCACCGAGGGCGTGCAGGACGAGCCGGAACCGCAGCCGGAGAACGTCACGATGGGATTCTGGTACGTCTCCCCGCGCCGCGGCCCGTACCGGACGACCCGCCAGATCGCGGCCGGTACCTGGGCGGAGGTGCGGCCCAACTACACCGCGCCGGTCGCCGGCGCGATGGACCGGCTGATGAAGGTGACCCCGGACGACATCGCGGGCCGGCTGCTCCTGCTGCACGGGCCGCCGGGCACCGGCAAGACCTCCGCCCTGCGCACGCTCGCCCGGTCCTGGCGGGACTGGTGCCAGGTGGACTGCGTCCTGGACCCGGAGCGGCTGTTCAACGACGTCGGCTACCTGATGGACATCGCGATCGGCGAGGACGAGGGCACGGCGAAGGGCCGCTGGCGGCTGCTGCTGCTGGAGGACTGCGACGAACTGATCCGCGGCGAGGCCCGGCACACGGCCGGCCAGGCGCTGTCGCGGCTGCTGAACCTGACGGACGGCCTGCTCGGGCAGGGCCGCAACGTCCTGGTCGGAGTGACGACCAACGAGGACCTGGAACGGCTCCACCCCGCGGTGGTCCGCCCCGGGCGCTGCCTGGCCCGCATCGAGGTCGGCCGGCTGACCCACCGCGAGGCGGTGGACTGGCTGGGCACCGACGAGGGCGTCCCCCGGGAGGGCGCCACCCTGGCCGAACTCTTCGCCCTGCGCCGCGGCACGGGCCCGGCGGCGATCCTGCCGCCGCAGCCCCATTCGGAGGCGGGTCTGTACCTGTAGCCTCCGGCGGTCGGCGGGACCAGGCTCCGGCCCGGCCGGCCGGCGGCCGCGGAGAGGCGCAGAGCCGCCCCCGCGGCGCTTGCGGCGCGGGGGTCCGGGGGCGGAGCCCCCAGCGGCAGGCCGGGCGCGCGCCCTGCAGCGGGTCTCCCCGAGCCGAACGGCCGAAAGGCCGGACCGCGGGGGCGGGCCGCAGGCCGGCGGGGCGGGCCTCTGGCCGGGCCCGGCGGGGCGGTTACTTCGCGGCGTACCTGACCCGGAGGGCTTCGGTGGCGGCGGAGACCGCCGAGCCGGACGGCCGACCGCCG